>JAFGHB010000046.1 GCA_016930255.1 Methanomicrobia archaeon
CTTGATGATGGTGCCCGTGTTCCCCTTTCGGTAGTCCGGGCAATCCCGATTCAAACATATCTGGTCATTTGAAGTTGCTCCAGCCATAGAGTAAGTTATTAGATCGGGTACTTATAAAGGTCATGGTTTGTGGGACATTACCTAAAACTCTTTCCAATCCTTCTTCCCCTGCTCTCTAATTATTTTGATATAAGGCCGGTTTTTAAAACCCCTTTTGCGATGATACGCATGATAAACTTGTGTTATGAAGACAGAGAGAGGTAATGAAAATGCTACAAGACCAGCAATTAACAAACCATCATCGGAAAGGTCCCAGCCCATTGCTAACAAACCTAAAACTATTAGTGTGATAAGAAAAGCTCCTGGTCCGGTTAGCGTTGGAATGACCTCTCTAAATTCATCCATCTTTTCGCTCTTGGTTAATAGGGTTTATACATTCAGATAGAACTAATATCCATTATATAAATTCCTAGTATTTGGTATACGTCCAAAAATCGATCACCGTTGAGGGGCTCCCTCTGATTTTGAGAATAAATGGGAAGAGCTTGTTTATCTCTAAACCCTCGCGGCTTTCTCCTACCCGTTTTGCTAAGGTTCAGAACTTGTATGAACGTTTCTCAAATAGCTTAATGGTGAGGTCACACTTCATGATCAGCGGCTCGCTTCCTCTTATACTTCGTTAGCCGCTTTATCTCCTTGAGATCGACATCCCCGGTAACTTCTATATAGCCCTGCGCCTCTGCGCCCTTGAGCAAGTCCTCGCCCCTCTCCGTCCGGGTCAGAACAGTAGACCACCCCG
This sequence comes from Methanomicrobia archaeon, assembly GCA_016930255.1. Lineage (NCBI taxonomy): Archaea > Methanobacteriati > Methanobacteriota > Methanomicrobia > Methanomicrobia archaeon. The sequence goes on from JAFGHB010000046.1 coordinate 800, forward strand.
GCTCAGAGCCGACAGAGCCGACCGAAATATCTGCCAGTTCCGCGGTATAATCAGAACAGACGAAACAGCCGGTATTGCCATAGCCCTCGACGTCGCCGAATGGAACGACATGCAGGTTCCCTTCCTGATCATAAACGCGGAATTCCTTACCTTTGATGTCCAACTTCTTTATAGCCTCCAACGGGAGAACCTTCTCCTCGAAATACGCCATCAGCTCTTGCTTGAACGTCTCCATACAGAACAAGCCGATGAGCAGTTTTATCTTCGCTTTCGCTATGCCGTACGGTTGATCCGAGGTTATCACTTTCCGTATACCACCAATCTGGCAGGGCGTTCCGACAAAGCCTATAGCATCACAACCTGCGGCAGCAGCTTCGAGGAGCCCGATACCACTGGGATAAACGGTATATTTCGTACCCGCACCATCTTTAAAATCATCCGAACTCCGTGCAACCTTCGCGCTCGGCTCCCAGTTCCGATCCGCAACCGTAATGGCCGCACAGTCCAAGATACCTGCATCGAGTGCATACCCGAGCAACGCGGTAACCGCGCCTCCATCCTGTGCTTTCTTCAATAACTCTGCGTCGGTCGATCGAACCGCGTAAGCATTTTTGTAAATACCCACGATCTCGTCCTCTGCTCTCTGCCGACCGAACGTTCGCTCTTCGACCTTGGCAAACGGGAACGAGCTCCTTATTTTCCTGTACAGATCCTCAACCTTGATTGTTCCTGTTGGACAAACGTACGCACATGCACCACAGCCGATGCACACCTCAGATAAGTTCACGCCCAACGGTTCTTCAAGTGGCCCCTCTATTGCGCGATCAATACCGCGCTCAACAAAATTAATCGCACTCACACCAACCCGTTCGTCACAAATCCGCGTACACAATCCACAAAGGATACATGTTTCGTCTTCCTTCGTGAACCGAGGTTTTTCCACACCGTACTCCTTAGCCAGATCTTGTAGTATCTCCACGGTGGGACAGCGCGCGAGCAATAATTCGATGAGCATTTTTCGAATCGCAACAATCTCCGGGGGATTAGTCTCGACGATTAACCCCTTTTCCACCGGGTAGTTACACGCGGTGACAACTTTGCTTCGCCCTCGTTTCGTTATCTTCACCGAGCAGAGTCGACAGGCACCAAAAGGTTCCACCAGGGGATGATAACAGAGTGTGGGAATAGCAATACCAATCTCTTTTGCTGCTTCTAAAATCGTTGTCCCCTCCTCAGCCGTGACTTTCTTGCCGTCTATCTCAAAACTAACGGTGCTCATTTCGGCGCGCCTCCTTTCGTCTTGCTGGTTGACAGTTTCCGTTTCGCTTCGGGCAGTGGCGGAGGCACTGGCTCGCCCGATAGTTTCTTCACCGCCCCGAATTTCGGCGGACAGACATCAAGACACGTCCCGCATTTCGTGCATTTCGATTGATCAATGACGTGTATCAGCTTCTTGTCTCCGATTACCGCATCAACCGGACACGCCTTGAGACAGCGCAGGCATGCCCCACATTTGCTTGGATCAATGTAATACGCGATTAAGTCCTTACAGGAGAGTGCGGGGCAGCGCTTATCGAGAATGTGCGCGTCATATTCATCTTTAAAATACCGAATAGTCGTTAATACCGGATTGGCTGCCGTGGTGCCTAAGGCGCAGAGAGAAGCATTTTTCATTACCCGCCCTATCTCCTCAAGCAGCGCTAAATCTTCCTCGTTACCCGCCCCTTCGACGACACGGCTCAGTATCTCCCGCAGGTGCTTTAACCCCTCTCTGCAGGGCACGCATTTACCACAGGATTCATCGCAGAGGAAATCCACGAAGTACCGGGCTACATCCACCATGCAGGTGTCCTCATCCATCACAATCATCCCGCCAGAGCCCATCATCGAGCCGAGTTTGGTGAGCGCGTCGAAATCCACAGGCGTATCGAGATATTGTTCGGGGATGCACCCTCCGGACGGCCCGCCGGTCTGCACAGCCTTGAACTTCTTGTCACCTGGGATTCCGCCCCCGATCTTGTAAATAATGTCCCGCAGGGTTGTGCCCATCGGAACTTCCACCAGGCCGGTATTGTTCACTTTGCCCACCAAGGAGAATATCTTTGTCCCTTTACTCCCTTCGGTACCAATAGAAGCGAACCAATCAGCGCCATTATTAATGATGAGCGGCACATTCGCCCAGGTCTCTACGTTGTTGAGATTGCTTGGTTTGTCCCACAAGCCACTATCAGACGTGTGGACGTACTTGGGTCGCGGCTCGCCCACTTCGCCTTCTATTGCGTTCATCAACGCGCTTGACTCACCGGAGACGAAAGCGCCCGCACCTCTATGCACGGTTACCTTGAAGTCAAAGCCCGAGCCGAGGATATTCTCACCGAGGAAGCCATAATCCTCTGCCTGCTTGATCGCAAGGATCGTATTCTTCACTGCCAATGGATACTCCTGACGGACGTAGATGAAGCCCTCCTGGGCGCCAATGGCATAAGCACCAATGGCCAATCCTTCAAGGACGCTGTGAGGATTGCCTTCCATGAGTGCGCGATCCATAAACGCACCCGGATCCCCTTCGTCGCAGTTAACAATAACATATTTCGGGTCGCCCGGTGCATTCCGTGTAGATTCCCATTTCCTGCCGGTAGGAAAGCCGCCGCCACCGCGACCTCGTAACTGCGATCTCTTCACTTCTTCAATAACCTCTTCGGGCGTAAACTTAAACAAAACCGTGCTCAGTGCACGATACCCACCCGTGGCGATATAATCCTTGATCTTTTGGGGGTCAATCTGGATATTATTGCCAATGATGAGGCGCTTTTGATATTTATAAAAAGGGATGTCAGATTCAGGGATTGCTTTTTCACCGGTTTTGGGATCAGTGTAGACCAAACGATCGATTACCTGCTTCTCCTTTATGGTCTTGGCGATAATCTCAGGGACATCCTCGGGCTGGACCTGAAGATAGCAGACCTCCTCAGGGTAAATGACCACGATGGTGCCCTTTTCGCAGAAACCAGGACAGCCTGTTTCTCTTATGTCCACTTCAGCTTCTAAGCCGTGCTCCTTGAGTTCTTTTTTGAACGCTGCGATAACGTTATGGCAGCCGAGGGCGATACAGCCAGTTCCCGCACAGATCGCAATACAGGGCTTTTCAGGGTCTCTCTTTGCCACGATCTCTTCTCTCAATCTTTCCAGCTCAGCAGGCGAATTTAGTCGTGCCATTGCTTCTCCTCTCTTCATCCTTTAGTCGTAACGTGCTAAAATATCCTTCACCTCTGTAGGCTTTAGCTTTCCGTGGTAATCGTTATCAATTATCATCACGGGCCCTAAGGCACAACAGCCGATACAATTCACCCGATTAACGGTGAATTTCATGTCGTCCGTTGTCGTACCCGCCCCAATCCCCAGTACGTTCTCCACCTCCGCTAAAATCCGCGGGCCGCCACGTACATGACAGGCTGTGCCTAAACAGACTTGAATCACATGGCGACCTACCGGCTTTAAGCTCAAGACCTTATAAAAGCTGACTATACGATAGATATGGCTTAGAGGAATCTGAAGCCTCGTGCTTATCCGTTCGATAGCTTCCTTTGGGATCCAGTTGAATTCACGCTGTATATCTAACAGCAGTTGAATTAAAAACCCTTCTTCTCCCTCGTATTTATCTATAATCTCATCCACACGCTTATCAGATGCCATTTCTACTTAACCTCCGTATGCTGCAGAGTTACAGATGGATCAGCGCCACCTATGTCTCTATCAATGTAACAGAATATAAAAACAATAGATTTGGTTTTTCGTGGTGTTTGCGAAAAACGGATTTTCGAAATGAAGCCTGCCGTGTCGTCACGCGTTGCTCAAGCTCACCCCATAAGTCCTTTTCCGATTAGATCAATTCCGGTGTTCTCTACAAGAGTTCACAGAATGCCCGTGCGATTACAGCACCTCAGTCCATTTACAACCCGTTTCACAGCTGCAGTGAGATGAAGATATTTAAGCTGGAACGTAGTTAGATAGAACATAAAAGCAGGTAAAAGAAATGACGAAAGAAAACCCTTTTGAGATGGCACAGAAGCAGTTGGACGATTGTGCAGAGATACTCAAGTTGGACCCGAGTGCACACGAGATCCTCCGGCATCCCATGCGTGAATTTCATGTCTCTATTCCCGTTCGCATGGATGACGGCTCGACCCGAGTATTTCAAGGATACCGGGTGCAATATAACGATGCGCTGGGACCGACGAAAGGCGGCATTCGATTCCATCCTGAGGAAACGATTGATACCGTGCGGGCGCTCGCAGCGTGGATGACTTGGAAGTGCGCGCTTCTTGGTCTGCCTCTGGGCGGCGGGAAAGGCGGGGTGATCTGCAATCCAAAAGAACTTTCTGAGGGGGAGCTGGAACGGTTAAGCCGTGCCTACATCGATCAGGTCTGGCAGTTCATCGGTCCGAACAAGGATATTCCCGCGCCTGATGTGTATACCACGCCGCAGATAATGGCCTGGATGATGGATGAATACTCGAAGATAGTCGGGAGGAATACCTTTGGCTGTATTACCGGTAAGCCGGTCTGCATCGGTGGCTCGTGTGGTCGTGAGGATGCCACCGCCCGAGGCGGTATGTACGCGATCCGGGAAGCGGCAAAAGCGCTCGGTATGAACCTGAAGAACGCTACCGTTGCGATACAGGGCTATGGCAATGCAGGCTGTCATGCCGCGTTTTTATGCCAAGAGCTCTTCGGTGCTAAGGTCGTAGCGGTTAGTGACTCGAAAGGTGGCGTTTACAAGAAGGACGGCCTGCCGCTCGAGAACGTCTGCGACTACAAGACGAAGACCAGGTCGGTCGTCAGCACCCCGGATGTGGAGCAGATCTCGAATGAAGAGCTGCTGGAGCTTGATGTGGATGTACTCATTGCAGCAGCCCTCGAGAATGCTATTACACGGGACAACGCGGCTAACGTCAAAGCGAAGATTCTGGCGGAGTTGGCGAACGGCCCGACGACACCGGATGCAGATGTGATCCTGTACGACAACGGTGTGCACGTGATACCCGATTTCCTCTGCAATGCAGGCGGCGTAACGGTCTCCTACTTCGAGATGGTGCAGAACATTTATATGTACTGCTGGGGCCTGGAGGAGGTTTACGAACGCTTAAATACCAAAATGACCGAAGCGTATCGCTCGGTGTTGGATGCGTCAAAGGTCTACGACATCAATATGCGTAAGGCGGCCTATGTGGTTGCCGTTGACCGCGTCGTCGAAGCAATGAGATTGCGCGGCTGGGTGTAGTGCACTCGCGCTTGTAGTGCACTCGCGCTATTTATTCAACAGATCACGAAGGGGCGGGCTAGAGAAAGGCGGAAATGACGTACCTGCCCCAAAATGATTTTTTAATGTTTTGCACTCCTTCTCAGGTGCGCTAGTGTAACGGACTTGTTGCAAGAATAAAGACGGCCACAGTCTGACCAACTCTCGTGAAACGTTATGCTAACGTCAAACTAAATCGCGGGAATACCGCTTGCTGTAGCATCTTCACTTCACTAACCATCGCACGGCGCGGCTAATTCGTGAAACCGGCCTGTTTATGATAGTCCTGAATTGCCTTCACCTCGGCCTGTCCGCGTTTCACCGTCTCGATACCTGCGACGGTAGCCAATGCGGCTGCGGTCGTGGTAATGTACGGGATCTTGTACTGGATTGCAGCCTGCCGGATATAGCTGTCGTCATGTTTCCCTTTACCGCCAGCAGGCGTGTTAATCACCAGTTGTATCTGCCTATTACGGATCTCATCTGTTATGTCAGGTCGGCCTTCGTGCAGCTTCACCGCCAACTCCGCTTTCATGTCGTGCTCCGCCAAAAATGCCTTCGTCCCTTTGGTTGCACGTATGGTGAACCCCAGTTTGGCGAGGCGTGCTGCGACCTCAAGAATCTCCGGCTTATCAGGATCTGTAGCGGATATCAGGACCGTGCCCTCGGTGGGCACTTGCATACTCGCAGCTTCTTGCGCTTTGTAGAATGCCAGTCCAAAGGAGGGTGCAATACCCAGCACCTCGCCCGTACTCTTCATCTCCGGCCCCAGCACCGGATCAACGTCTGGGAACATATTGAACGGAAATACCGCTTCCTTTACACCGAAATACGGAAGGATCTTATCGCCACGGTCCAATGTCTTGAGTAAGTCCTTCAACTTCCTGCCTAGCATCACTTTCGTCGCTACTTTGGCGATCGGGATGCCGGTAACCTTGCTTACCAGCGGCACGGTACGAGAAGCGCGTGGATTTGCCTCCAGTATGTACACCTTCTCATCGGCGATTGCGTACTGGATATTCATCAGTCCGACGACCTTGAACGTATTGGCGATTTTCTTCGTGTACTCCGCTATCGTTGCGAGATGCTCCGATGAAATCGTCCGCGAGGGGATCACGCAGGCGCTATCGCCGGAATGGATCCCGGCAAGCTCGATATGCTCCATTACCGCGGCGATGAATACGTCCTCGCCGTCCGCGATGGCATCCACCTCGGCCTCGATCGCGTGCTCTAGGAACTTATCGATGAGCATTGGATACTCTGGACTCACGTCTACCGCCTCCTTCGCGTAATTCAGGAGCATCTTCTCGTCGTAGACGATCTCCATGCCCCGGCCACCAAGCACAAAGGATGGCCGCACCATCAACGGAAAGCCTATCTCTCGTGCCACGTTCAATGCCTCCTCGACTGAACGCGCGATGCCACTCTCGGGCTGTGGAATCTCCAGCTCGTTCATCATCGTGCGGAAGAGCTCGCGGTCCTCTGCCAAATGGATGCTTTCGGGGCTCGTGCCCAGTATCTGCACGCCAGATTCGTGGAGTTCCTTCGCGATGTTCAGTGGAGTCTGGCCTCCAAACTGCACGATCACACCATCCGGCTGCTCCTTAATATAGCAGTTTAACACGTCTTCAATCGTAAGCGGTTCGAAATAAAGCTTGTTCGAAGTGTCATAATCGGTGGAGACGGTCTCGGGATTGCAATTGATCATCACGGATTCGATGCCCTCTTCCCGTAATGCGAACGCAGCGTGGACACAGGTGTAATCGAACTCGATGCCCTGCCCGATCCGGTTCGGTCCACCGCCTAAGATCATTATCTTCCGCTCGGGCGATACCGAAACGGAATCTGATGCGTTGTAGGTTGAATAATAATATGCGGCGTCAGCACCGCTCACCGGCACCGCTTCATAAGCGACTGTTTTTCCTGCATTGAGTCGCTGTGTCCGGATTTCCAGCTCGGTCTTCCTCAGTAGTTGCGCGAGGTAGCGATCCGAGAACCCGCATTCCTTCGCCGTCTTGAGCAGCTCAGTGGGCAGCTCTCGGCCCCGGTACGTCTTTATCAATTCCTCGAGCTCGACGAGCTCCTGCATCTGACGGATGAACCATCGGCCGATTTTCGTCGTCTGATACAGTTCCTCACTGGACGCACCTTTGCGCAGCGCTTCGTACATCAGGAAGATGCGCTCGCTTGAAGGGGTGACCAATCGTGCTCTGAGTTCATCGAGAGAGAGCGAAGCGAAGTCCTTTGCGCTGCCTACGCCGTATCGTTTGATCTCCAGCGACCGAATCGCTTTTTGAAACGCCTCCTTGAAGCTCTTCCCGATGCTCATCACCTCGCCTACGGCTTTCATCTGCGTGCCCAATTGATCGCGAGTCTGACGGAACTTCTCAAATGCCCAGCGTGCAAACTTCACGACGACGTAATCCCCGCCGGGCGTATAAGTATCCAGCGTGCCGCCCCTCCAGTACGGTATCTCGTCCAGAGTGATGCCCGCGGCAAGTTTCGCGGATATTCGCGCGATCGGAAAGCCCGTTGCCTTTGACGCTAAAGCCGATGACCGCGACGTACGCGGGTTAATCTCAATTACAACGACTCGATCATCCTCGAGGTTATGTGCAAATTGTATGTTCGTGCCACCGATAACGCCAATCGCATCAACGATCCGGTACGAGAACTCCTGCAGCTTCATCTGCAGTTCTTCAGGCACCGTCAGCATTGGCGCCACGCAGAAACTGTCACCGGTATGCACGCCCATTGCGTCAACGTTCTCAATGAAACAAACGGTAATCATGCTGCCCTTCTTGTCCCGAATCACTTCGAGTTCAAGCTCTTCCCAGCCTAAAACCGATTCTTCGACGAGCACCTGACCGATGAGGCTCGCTGCGATGCCGCGGGCAACAATTGTCCGTAACTCTTCGACGTTATACACAAGCCCGCCGCCGGTTCCACCTAGGGTGTACGCGGGTCTGATGACGACCGGATAGCCCAGTTCCTGCGCGATCTGCTCTGCTTCCTCGATCGCGTAGGCAGGGGAGCTCTTCGGCATCGGAATGCCCAGTTTCGCCATCGTCTCTTTGAAAGCAATACGGTCTTCGCCGCGTTCGATCGCGTCAGCCTCTACGCCGATTATCGTAACCCCATAGGTATCCAGAATACCCTGCTTGCTCAGTTTCGCAGAAAGGTTGAGGCCGGTCTGTCCGCCGAGGTTGGGCAGCAGCGCATCGGGCCGCTCCTTCGCGATGATCTTCTCCAGGTTCTCCACGGTCAGCGGCTCGATATACGTCCGGTCCGCCATCTCCGGATCGGTCATGATGGTAGCGGGATTGGAATTCACCAAAACGACCTCATAGCCTTCCTCGTGGAGCGCTTTGCACGCTTGCGTACCCGAGTAATCAAACTCGCAGGCTTGACCAATCACGATGGGACCTGACCCTATCACCAGCACCTTCTTGATGTCTTCTCTTTTCGGCACGTCCTCTCGTATTCTTCAAAAGACTTCCGGAATAAAAATGAATGAGTCAATATATGTTTCTCGGCAAAGTTGTAAGATAATCCAACGGAATGCTTTTTTGATATCCTCTACAGTTGAATAACACAGAAATCGTACCGTACTTAGATGCAGGGTATGTGACTTTTGTATAGCCTCAGGTAACACTTGTGAATTTTATCAAATCTGCTAAACCTATTATTTTTGAGAAACTGATCTTTCAGAGTAAGACTTATAATCATATCCAAATTCTCGTAAGTGAATTATAATAATTATTACAGAAAATACTATGAACTCTGCTAGGACAATTGTTAATCTTTCCGTATAAAAGAATACAGCCAAGGATGCTACTAAACCTAAAAAACCAAAGTTTAAAAATTTTTCTTGGATAATCCAGAATAGTCTCCTATAATTTGTAAGCACCTCAATCTTATAAGAGCAAAGAAAAAGTCAAAAGCTGTATATGAGAATGATAATTATATCAATAGCTCTTTGAATATCTGCAGAATATGCATCAATTAGAAGGGCAATTCCCGCAAAAGTAAGACCACTAAGAGTTAGCGCTCTGAGATTATATTCTCTTGATTCAGGCGTAATATTCTCGCCTTTCGTTCTATCGAATGGACTCAAAATAAGTTCCTTGTTGGTGAATAGTAGGACTGCAAGCTCTAGACACATCCAGGTAAATAGTCCAATCGTAACGCTCAATCCGAGTTTCATTATCTATTTGTACCCACAGTTCCAGCATTTGGAGTTTTCAGGTGGGTTTGTCTTCCCGCATCTGGGGCATTCCCAGTTACGAGCTTTAATGATTACATTGGCAAGTCTACCACAATTCGGACATTCGGAAGCACCCGCAGGTAAAGGTTCCCCACACCCGCTACAAACCATCTTCTCACCTCTACTAATATTTGATTGTAACATATAAAATGATTTTTAATTTTGCAATCTAAAAAAAGATGTCAAAGTGCCCCTAGCCACGCTTTTCTTGCTTCTTCTAATGGGAGATTCAGTAACGCACGATTCGTATTACGAACACAAATTTGCTTCTCATCCATCGTGTTCCCTATGTTGCATATACAAACTCCACGCGTATCCATCAACCCCTCGAGTCTTCGCGCTTCTTCGTTCCGGATTTCAACTACCCAGCGTGAGTTCGATTCGGAGAACAATGCAAAATCATCCCGTATTTTTGGATTTACGCGTGCGATATCAAGAGAAGCCCCAATGTCTCCTCCTAACAGCATCTCGCAGACCGCAACGGCAAGCCCGCCTTCGGAAACGTCATGGCAACTTGCGATTGAACCCGCCCTCATCGCTTCCCGTAACACGTCCATACTCTTTCCCAACACCGCCGGATCGGTTCGCGGCACGATACCCGCATTTGAACCCCGCAACCTGGAATATTCACTGCCGCCTAATTCCGCTTTCGTCTCTCCGAGCAGATAGAGCGGATTGCCAACTTCCTTGACGTCCGCCGTTACGCACTCACGCACGTCCTCGCAGATACCGATACCAAGGATACTGGGGGTAGGCGGAATGGATTCGTTGAGCACGACGGATTCGTTATAGAAGCTTACATTTCCGCTCACAAACGGTACGCCGAGCGCGGATGCCATATACCCGAGCCCGCGACAGCATTCGTAGAAATTGCCCATACGGTCAGACTTCTCCGGATTGCCAAAGTTCAAGCAGTCGGCAAGCGCATGAGGGACCGCACCGACCGCAGTCAAATTCCTGCAGACCTCGTCTATTGCACTTGCAGCACCCCAAAACGGATTCAGTTTGCAAAAGGTCGGATTCACATCGGCGGTAATCGCAAGCCCTTTAAAAGAGCTTTCTAACGGCTTTATTACCGCGGCATCGCCGTGCGTCTCCTTCCCACGCCTACCCTGTAACGGTTTTATTATCGTCGAAGCACGCACTTCATGGTCATACTGCCGTATCACGGATTCTCGCGACGCGATGTTCGGAGCGGCAAGCAGTAATTGTAAAAGCTGGTTGTAGTCTTCAGGCTCGTCCAGTCCCACGAGCTCTTCGCGTTCTTTTATCCGCATCTCCATCGGGCGTGCATAAACCGGACAAGAGACGAGAAAATCCGTTTCGAGCTCAAATACCTGCTCGTCATGGTAAACAATCCTGATTTTGGGAACGGTAGAAACCTCTCTGCTTGCACTTTTCTTCGATGTTTGACCTAAGACCACTGCATCGACGTCCCATTTATCAAAGAGATCGAGAACCTCGTCCACGTTCTCTGGCTTGAGCGCCAGTAAAAACCGCTCTTGCGATTCCGATATCCAGATCTCCCAGGGGCTCAGGCCCTCTTCCTTCAGTTTCACTCGATCCAGATGGATCTCTCCACCACAGCCTCCGGCATGGCACATCTCGCTCACCGCGCAGGATAAGCCACCGCCACCGAGGTCTTTCATGCCGCTTATCAACCGTTTCTCATTCGCCTCGAGTATCGCATGTACGAGCGGCTCTTTCGTTATCGGATCGCCAACCTGGACTGCGCTCCGTGTTTCCTCATCGCCCGTAAGTTCCACGGAAGCAAAGGTGACGCCGTGTATACCGTCTCTCCCGGTCTTGCCACCGACCAGAACGAGCACCTCTCCGGGCTTTGCCCTGCTTCTGCTCAAATCAGACTTTTTCATTATCCCAACGCAGCCGACGTTCACCACGCAATTGCCCACGTAACCCTCGTCGAAGTAAACCATACCCGCACACGTTGGAATGCCGATCCGGTTCCCGTAGTCTCGTATCCCCGCAACGACGCCGTCAAAGATGAATCGTGGATGCTTCACCTCCGGAGGCAGCTTCTCGTAGTCGTAATCCAGCGGGCCGAAGAATAACGGATCGATCAACGCTATAGGCTGCGCGCCCATACAAACCACGTCCCGCACGATCCCGCCGATTCCCGTTGCGGCACCTCCATACGGCTCGATGGCCGAAGGATGGTTATGGCTCTCGAGCGCGAGCACGTACGCATGGTCTTTATCGAAATCCAGAACGCCTGCATCCTCGGATATTACTAACATATTCTGCGGCGCCTGAATGCCAAAGACGAAGCTTTTCAAAGCGTTTTTCGAACTCTTGTAACAGCAATGTTCCGACCACGCCTGTGCGATACTCTGGAGCTCCACATCGGTTGGCTCTCGGTTTTTCGCACTGAAATAGCCCTTTATCCGCCGCATCTCCTCCACGCTAAGCGAAAGACCCATTACCTCGCTCACACGCGCCAACTCGTCATCGCCAGCATCCGTTATCGGTACTTCAAATCGGTTCATGCACTGCTCTGTTAAAAAGAATCATTTACTAAAGATATAACTTGATCGTTGACTGATAGCCGCTCAAGCGATCTCAGCTAGAATGCACACGCCCCCCCCCCAAAAAAAACCTGTCGCTGTACTCGATAGCGTTCCGCGGTGAAAGCGCATCTCTCTTTTAGCACCGGTCAGCATTTACGAAAAGAATAACTTAAGTAATAAATGACCGTATAAGCCATTTTATTGGCGTCCCATACCCATTACGTTACCCACAAAGGATGAAGGTTTTTATTACACTAAATATAAAGGAAGTTGCATGCAAATACCAGACGTAGACAGCCTGTTCGAGAAAGTGGATATAACGAAATATCCAGTGAGAAAGTTTATTGCGATACCTCTGATCATTCTCTTCATTGCGTTTGCCGTGCTCGCGTACACGCAGGTCAGCATCGACTCGCCAGTTCGGTTAGGAACGGATTTCGAAGGCGGGACGGTGGTGAAAGTGGTAACAGGTGAGTCGCAAGAAGCGCTCGAAGCGCGATTTGCCGCATATCCCGTCTCCTCGATAAGAGCCTCCGGCGGTGAGAACGAGATGAGCATAGAATTCGGCCAGATGAGTGATTCGCAGAAGGATGAATTGATAGCTATGCTTCAAGCGGATTACGGCTCGTATGAGCTGCGCGACATCAGCCCGCTATTTGGCGAGGAATTGCAGGGGCAGGCCAAGGATGCCGTGGTGGTCGCATTCATTCTGATGGCACTCGTCGTTTTCGTGGTGTTCAGAACGGTTATTCCACCGTTAGCGGTTATCTTCGCCGCGTTCTCCAATATCGTTGTTGCTCTCGCCTGCATGAACGTCGTAGGCCTGGAATTGTCGCTCGGGACGGTCGCCGCACTGCTTATGCTCATCGGCTACTCTGTGGACTCGAATATCTTACTGACGACGAATCTGCTGCGTAAGAAGGGCGATTTAAACGAGAAGGTCCGGAATACCATGAAGACCGGTGTGACGATGACGTTCACGACGTTCGTTGCGATATTTGCCATGTTCCTCGTTTCTTCTACTATCCATCTGTTCTCCGCGCATTTCGCGCCCATACCCATTTTACGGGACATATCACTCGTGATCTTGTTCGGTCTCGTAATGGACTTGATGAACACGTGGCTCTTTAACGCCGGGGTATTACGGTGGTACTTGGAGCGGAAGGAGAGCAAGAAATACGGTAAACGACCGGTGAAAAGCGGCGCGACAAAAAAGAAGAATGCGAAGAACAAAAGTAGCATGGTGTAATTCTATCCTCTGTACAAAGTATCTTCTCTTTTTTTGATTGACCTTTTTAGCGTGGCGTTCGTGCGGCATCCGAGCGCTTCAAGAGGGTAGGTGTACTGCAGTTGGTTACCTTAGGCCACCTACTTTATATACCAACAGACAATCAATGTTAATAAGTAAGAGGAAGGTGAAGGATACTATGAGCGGAATGGGAACCACTATAAAGACGATAAAAGATGCTGGCTACAGAGTAATAATAAAGAACGAGGATGGCAGCCCAAAGAAAGTTTGGCGATGCCTCGTTAAAGAAGGGAATTACGGCAAGTTCATCTCGGTCGAGCAGCATTGGGTACGGAAGACGGAAGGCGAGAAGATAACGGAAAGCGATTGGGCGCGGAAATCAATAAATTTTCCGTACGATAAAGATAAAGCGTTTGCAACGTGGAATTCCATAATGGAGTTATTAGAAAGTGCTTTCGGTGCGGGTGAGAGTGCGGACCTGGAGCGCGAGGTAGAAGAGGAATTCGGTGAGGAACTCGAAGGGCTCGAAGACGAGCTGTAGTTCCCCTTAGCCGAGCCGTCAGAATCCCCAGGGCAGGGCAGGTATAGAGAATCCGGTAGAATTATCACGAGAGTCAGTCAGCGAGCGTACGTAATCCTGCTTTGCGTGTGTGGTTTGCACTGTCCGGTGGTGGATTTCTCTTGCAGCGGTGAGTCAGAAGAACTTTCGACAGAGCATTTCCGCGCGATCGGTGAAGGTAACCTTGTAATCAGAGGGGAGGCAGTTTTTATACGGGAACTGCGCGAACCGGTAATCCATAAGCACAATGATGCATCGGTCGTGCTCGCTTCGTATGCCTCTGCCAGCCGCTTGCAGTACCTTGGTCACCGCGGGGTAGAGATAGCCGTACAACCTTCCCTTTTCCGATCCGTATTTGCCGGTATAATAGCTTTCGATCGTTTTCACTTCCAGTGTGGGCGGACTTAACGGGAGTCCAACGACGATAATCGCCTTGAGCGTGTTGGACTCGTAATCCAGGCCCTCAGAGAACGAACCGCCCTGCACGGCGAGCAAGATCCCATCGGTCGTGTCCCGGAGCAACTCGTATAAACGGTTCTTCTCATTCTTGTTCATCTCGCGGCGCTCCACCATTGCCCGTCTGTGTACGTCATCCGGCAGATACGCGGCTATGTTGTTGAGAAGCGCATACGAGGGGAAGAAGACCGCCATGCCGCCTCGCACGTAGCGGGCCACGTCGCTTATCTTCCCTGCTACTTTCCGGTACATCTCCTCGCCCCGTTTTGTATATTTCGTGGTGAGCTCTTTCGTAACGACAATTGGGCGGTTCTCTTCAGGGAACGGCGACTGATACTCGCGCATCACGATCTCTTTGCCCCGAGTTCGGGCAGGCGTAACGCCGAGCACATCGGCATACATCTCGGCAGGGCATAACGTGCCGCTCATCATGATGGCTGCATGCACCCGGGCGAAGATCGGCGCGCTGACTACCGCGGGGTCGAGCAGTTTGAAGTAGAGCGCTGGATTCTCACGCTGTGCGAGCGAGAATATCCGTATGCATCGCTCGCGTGTGCGCCAGGTATCCAGGAACTCCGCAACGTTGAGGATATTCCGCTGTGCCGCCTCGAGATCCTTATTATATTTTGCGTGGCGCGTCGTGCTTGCGGAGCGGTATTGGTCCTTCTTCAAGCTTTTGAGGAGCCGTTTCTCTTCCGCGGAGAGCACGGAGTTGGCGCTTTCAGCGGTTTGCACTTCGTTTGTTCCCGTATCGAGCTCACCGGCAAGGCTTTGAAGCCTGGTTACGAACTCATCATAGCCTATCGCCTCGATCCGCCGTCTTAAGACCTTCTCCATCTCTTCGAGCAGGAAATTCCGCTCCACCGGTATCTCAGCCGCGTTGGTTTCACTCGCTTTCAATGCCAATTTCGCGAAGATCTTTTCTACTTCCAGGAGGTTGCCGTACATCTCGCGGTCGCTGTACTTGATTTCCCGTGCGGCACCGGTGATCGTGCTCAGTCGCAGGGTGTTGCTGAGATTGTTGCGAATGCGGTCCGGCAGGTTATGCGCTTCGTCAACGATCACAATCAGGTCGTCCAAACCCGCCTCAAGCTTCTCTAACATCCGCTCCGCAATGCCAGGATCAAAGAGGTAATTATAATCGCACACGACCACGTCAGCACGTGCAGCCACTTCCAGAGCCGCTTTATACGGGCATACGCCGCGACCGGTGCACCAATCGCAGAGCTCCTCCACGTGCAGTATGTCATCCATTATTCGCCGCAGAGCTTCTTCGTCGTTCTTGAGGAAATACCGGCAGCGTTTGTTCTTCTGCTCAGACCTGCAGAACTCGTGGAAGAGCGAATGGTACTCACGATAGATCGAGACCGCGCGTGGGCACATGGACTGCTTCGAGGTGATATCAACCGCGACGAACTTGAGGTTGGCATGCGCTTTTATCAACCGGAGCGTGTCGATCGCGATCTTGTGCTGGCTGCGTTTGGACGTGAGGAATAAGACCGTCTTTTCGTTCGCCAGTGCGTACTGTAAGGTGGGAACGAGCGCAGCAGCGGTCTTCCCGATTCCGGTCGGCGCATGCGCGAAGAGGATGTTCTCGGATTCCACCGAGTCCCGTACATCGTCCATGAACTCACGCTGACCCTCGCGTATCGAAGGGAAGGGGAAATATGCGTCGCCTCCTGGGTTAGTCGCGATTTTTGGCATTTACAGTACCACCAGAGAGAAATGGCATGGCCATAACACCTTATTTGTAAGTTGTTCTTGTTGATGTTAAATGCCCTGCACGCACCGTACCGCACCGCTCCATACCGAGGGGGGAGAGTAGCAGTTAGACCCCTGCAGGATTAAAGGGATAGGCGACGTCATCGAGTTTTATCGGAAACGGGGCTTTGAACCGCGCTGAAATTGCCTGAGCTATTCCAGAGTGGAGAGTATCAGGAGCAACTTAACATACCGCCATCCCGAAGCAAACGGTGCCGTAGCGTGCGAACTTAACTTTTCATCGGGCTAGAATACCGAACGCCCTTTACCTCGAAGATATTATTCCCCAGCCGAACGGTCTTTCCTAAGAAAGAGGCATCGTTGAGGACTTCCTCGAGTTTAAATCTCTCCCACACCGCTTTTTGCGCCGCCATCACAACCACCACTCCTTCTATACGAAATGAACCATATATATAGTGAACGGTTTACAATATTGCCAAATTTGAGCAATTCCGCCGCGCGGGTAGCTCGGTGGACTGCTCTACGTGTGCTCACCGACCGAGATTGATGGAGGGACGATTGACGAGATAAATGCCGGCACCGACGAGTATGAGGCCAAGCCAGAGTAACAGAGGTAAGGGTTCTTTTAACACCAGACCGCTCAGGATAACGCCGAAGAGCGGAGCCAGGAAGGTAAATGCCGTGAGTCGGCTCACGGGGAAGCGATGAATCATCCAGAACCAGAGCAGATAGCTGAAGAACGCGACGACGACGCACTGATAGCCGATGGCCCCTAACACCAGCGTGTTCAGCGAAAGAGGCTCGTCCAGCTCGAAGATCAGAAATGCGGCAGCCATGAGCGGAAGAGAAAAGAAGAGCTGCGCGAAGAGGGTTTGATAATGCGTGAAATCGCGGGTCTCCACGATCTTTTTGATATAAACGGTCGTAGCAGCCCAGAAGAATGTGGCAGCCAGCACCATCAGATCGCCTATCCAGAAGTGCGGACCCAGCGTTGGCGAGCGCGATCCAAAAACTAAAATAAGCCCGCCAAAAGCTGATACCAACCCGCCAGCTTTGAGCGCGGTGAGGCGATCGTTCATGAGGAGGAGATGAGCGCCGAGCGCAACCCAGAACGGGTGCATATAGAGGAATATAGTGCCCCGGGAAGCGTGGGTGAAATCCAGCCCCTGGTAGAGGCAGAGGAATTCGAGCCCGAAGAGGGTGCCAATGACCATGCCGTGCCGCAGCTCACCTCTTTTCAGAAATACCCCTTTTCCCAAGAAGCGGGCATACACCCAGAGAAGGCACGCGGCAACACCTGACCGGATCGTAGCGGCCAGAAGCGGTGGAATACCTTGATTGCTGATCTTGATGCTGACCTGGTTCCCACCCCAGAGAAAGCAGAGCAGTACGAGCGTTACACTCGCGGCAAGCGGTATGGTTCCAGAAGGCTTTCCGGTGATGTGAGGTCTTTCCATTCTCTCGTTCTCTTCAACCCGCGATAGGCAGGCAGTTACTCTCAGCCGGGTTTTCCGGCCGTGATGCTACAGTGCACTTTCATTTCGTTGCGGTGCCTTTAAAGAAGGTATAGCAGAAGGTGCCATCGGGCTCGGTTGTCCGGTAGAGGTCTGCGATTCCGTTTGCCCAGGTTTCCGCATCGATCAGGTTTAACGCTAACGCCTGCTCTCTGACGCCCTCGACCATGGCAATGAAGGTATTTTTGGTGAAGCCTTCTACCAGGTGGGGCTTGCTTGAATCGACGTAGACCATACGCGGGGCTACCCGGACATTGTCAAATCGCGCGGTGGAGAGCAGCGGGTAGAGCTGGCGGCCGATCAGGGCGTTGCCGTTCATGCGCGCCTGGATATCAATCAGGCACTGTATAGTTCGCAATGCGTCCTTACTTTCGGGATAGAAATAGGCCGAGCCGTGGTCGCCCTCGATGACGGTAATCGAGCCGCCTGGTTTCAGCACGGTCTTTAAACACGCTAGTGCGTTCGCGGGGTCTTGTAAATGTTCAAGCACGAAGCAGACAAAGATATGGTCAAACCGCTCGGGTTCAAATGGCAGCTCAAAGATGTCCTCTTTTTGAAATCTAACATTGTGTACCCCTTCTCGTTCGCATAATGCGCGTGCTTGACTGATCGACGTTTTGGAGATATCAATGGCAGTGAACTGCGCTTCAGGGCTGTTTCGTGTCAGGATAACCGTTTGAGCACCGACGCCGCAGCCGACTTCCAGAACCTCGCTTCCGGCCGGGTAAGCGGTATCGTAATGCAACAGCTCAGCTAACGTATTTGCCTGATCGTATAATCGGGCCAGTTCTCGATCCGAATAGCCATGGACGTACGCACGCCGCTCGGGATTCATTTGCGTCACTTATCGGTTTTATATTTCTTTTTGTTTGTTACGTTAAAGATGGTCTGAAGGTCTTGAGTCAGTCAGAACGGGAAATAATCCTTGAACAAGTTTACCACAATCTTACTTAGCAGAACTAACCCGATCAAGTTGGGAATGGCCATCAGCGCATTGGTGATATCAGAGAAAAGCCAGATATCCACGAGGTAGGTAGCCGCGCGTGGAAGGTCCACGACACCGGCACCGATGACGAGCCCCACCAGGAACACAGCATAGTATACCTTGAGGAATACCTGGTAGAATCCGGGGTCTTCTGACACTCGTTTCAGAAAGTATGCGAGGCACTGCTTGCCGTAGAATGACCAGGTCAGTATGGTGGTAAAGGCAAATAGCACCATGCCGAATGTTATCACCAAATCGCCCGCATAGCCGATCTGGGAGTTGAATGCGTGGATGCTCAGCGAGGTGCTGGTCTTGCCGGTCTCCCACGCACCGGTGGAGACAATGGCCAGCCCGGTCACGGAACAGACCACGACGGTATCAACGAACGGCCCGAGCATGGCAATCAAGCCCTGCTGGACGCTGTGTGGTGTCATTGCCGTGGCATGCGCCATGGGCGTGCTGCCCATACCCGCTTCATTGGAGAAGACCCCTCGGGCGATGCCGTACCGCACGGCTTGAGCCACGGTAGCACCGGTGAATCCGCCAACCGCTGCGTGGCCTGATATGGCGCTCTCGATGATCAGCACGAAAGCCCCGGGTACCGCCTCGAAGTTCAGTATCAAAACGACCATGGCCGCGGAAACGTAAAGAGCAGCCATGAACGGCACCAGATTCCCGGCCACATAGCCCAGTCTCTTTATGCCGCCAATGACCACCAGCCCCACTACAACTGCCAGCAGTAAGCCCGTGACAATTCCGGGGATGTGGAACGTATCCTTTACTGCAAGGGAGAGCGAGTTAGCCTGGGCCATATTGCCGATGCCAAAGGACGAGAAGACGCAACAGGTAGCAAATGCCATACCCAGTGCCAGGCCCAATCGCGGATTGTTCAAGCCCCGTTCAAGATAATAGAATGGTCCGCCGATCATGGTACCGTCAGGCAGCTCTTCCCGGAAATGGATGGCAAGTGTAGCTTCGACGAACGTGGTTGCCATGCCCACGAGGGCGGTCAGCCACATCCAGAAGAGCGCGCCCGGACCGCCGAGCGAGATTGCCGTGGCAACGCCGGCGATATTGCCCGTGCCGATGGCGCCCGAGAGCGAGGTCATAAACGCACGAAACGGCGATATGTCCCCTTCGCCCTCTTCCTTACGGGTGAGTATGAGCCGGAGCGCAGACGGCAGTTTACGCGCCTGAAGTCCCCGTAACCTGAGCGTGAGGAATATGCCGGTCCCGATGAGCAGAAGCATCATAACCGGACCCCAGACAATAGCATCGACCGCGGTGAGAATCTGGTGTATCATCATTTATGGCATCCTCCGATAAGCAAGCCCTCTTCCACACATATGTTACAGCCATCCGCTACTGAAGTACAGAGCAGGCACGTAAGCAGGCACGAAACGAAGGCTCAGGTGTGGCGTACTGAAACTATACCGATACGAAGGATAGATTTATCGCGGAGTAGAAAAGCTTTTCTGTCTGTCCTGTGGCTGCCTGCTGAATGAACTACTCTCGTTCGGTATCTGTGACACATATGCGCTGGTGCTCTCTCGGCAGCCTCCAAACACGTTCTTTGCGGCACTAGTGAACCTGCCCTTTTCGACGAGGATAAGGTAGAGGGTGAAGAGGTAAGTGGAATGCTGAACGAGAGTGCGTCCATATGATATAGTATAGTTCCGTCTATCAAGGGTTTACTAGTCAATCAGGCAATACCTAACGGTCAGATTATACGCACGCGCTGTTCTATTTTAGCTCTCTAATGTGCGTCAGATTTATAAGATCCTTAGCTTTGGCTACCAGTTCTTCATCCGCAGTCACCAAGCGCGCATTGACGATCCCGGCCAGAGCAACATAACTGGCGTCGTAAACGGTGATATCGAGATCCATCGCCACTTTCGCTACCTTTTGCCCGTAGGCCAGCCGTAAATCCCACAGTTCTATTCCGTACCGCTCCAGGGATCTGACAACACTCATCAGTGCATCCTTTGTGTATACACCACTGTATCGCAACGCGTTAAGAACCTCATAGGGCATAATACAGGGGCTCGCAAGTTCAACCTTGCCGCTGATGTACTTATCTCTGAGCCGAAGCGCTTCAGTGCTGTAAACTTCCTCCAGGAACCATTTTGCGACTACAGACGCATCAATTACGACCTTCTCTGCCGCCATCGTTTTATCTCCCGGGTACTGTCCCAGCCTTCAGGAGCTTTTTTGCGGAGCCGCTCGTTCAACAGAACAGCTTCCGCGAGATTCCTGCTGCTTCCCTCCTTTATCTTCGCTTCCACGGTGTTCCGTATCACCTCACTCCAGTTGATATGCTTGAGCTTCTCCATTTCACGCTTTAACTGCTCATCCACGCGCACGGTTACCACGGGCATAGTTGTACATTATTGTATAGACGTATATAAAAATCTTCTCAAGCCGCTCGGGTAAAGGCTGGTTGTTTGTAAGTAACGTAAGGTTTGCACTGCTTCACCTTTTTCGCTTCCGGCTTGCTGCCGTTGCGCAAGGACGCAAAGCACGGGCTACAAAACAAAAGCCCCAGGTAGCAGCAATCCGAAAAAGCATGAGCGTGAACCTGCCCTTTGTCTACGCGGATAAGAACGAGCGTGAAAACGAAAAGCAGTGAGTAGGGGCTAGGGAAAGCATAACGTCAAAAAAACACACAAACAGGAAAAAAGCGAAAGCCATATATAGATGTTTTGTCTTAGGTAAAACTTGACACAGGTGCCATGATGGTGAGTACGACAGATTGGCGAAGAATCCTACCAGTTCTTCAAGATCTAAATGACATCGAAACCCTAAGAAGACTCTTTATCGACGAACTGAATTATGATTATGAAAACCAAGATCTGGTTATCGAATATCCTGAGAGTATACGCGAAGCGATACACTCGACGAAGATAATTGCAGAAAAGGGCGCGTTTAAGATTGTTCTCTGCAACATCGAGACTCTTTTAAAAGGCATTGAACTCCATGCTGTCAAAGCTATCTCGCGTTACTATCTCTATAATCTCATCGTTTTTACGAATCCAAAGAGCGACGAGTTCCATTTCGTGAACACCAAATATATTGGCGGTATAAGACCCAATAATGTTCGCGGATTCCGGAGGATCACCGTTGGTAAAACCGAGAGGCTGAGAACCGCTGCGGATAGATTGGCAAGAATATTCGCTCCCGAAGGCATAGCGCCGTCGGCTCTGATGGCTCAATGTGAAGATGCCTTCGATGTCGAGGCAGTCTCTAAAGCGTTCTATGAAGAGTTTGTGAAAAGATACAAGGATTTAAGAGACGCTATTAAATCGCATAACCGTCTGCTGGATAAAAAGGACGCTGACAAGCTGACGCAAGAGATTACAAACCGCTTGATATTCCTGTACTTCATCCAGAAAAAAGGCTGGCTCAATCAAGATTACAGCTTCCTTTACAACGGCTTCACACGGCTAAATTCAGAAAACCGGGAGTTTTACAAAGAGTTCCTCGTGCCGCTCTTTAAGAGGCTCTCTGACCCTGATTTCGACCATCCTGAGTTTGAAACGATTCCATTCCTTAATGGTGGTTTGTTCGAGTTCGATGACGGGCTTGAGGGTAACGTCACTATACCAAACGACGCCTTCAAGAGCCTGTTTGATGACCTGTTGGAACGATTCAATTTCACCATACGCGAGGACACCGAGTACGAAGAGGAAGTCGCAATCGACCCCGAGATGCTGGGCCGAATCTTCGAGCAGCTTATCCTTTCGTTAGAATCCGAACAGTTCAAAGATATTCCTGATCCCCGTCGCGCATCGGGCAGTTATTACACGCCACGCTTTATCGTCTCGTTCATGGTGAAACAGGCGCTTTTGAATTATCTCGTCACTGAATTACCCCAAATTCCAAGAGAAGCGTTAAAGGCGCTCGTGTTCGAGCTCTCTACCGAGGGAATTGACGACCCGGCACTTGTAAAGGAGAAACTCCTCGTATTGAAGATCGTTGACCCTGGTGTCGGGTCAGGTGCCTTTTCCGTCGATATCCTCAATAAATTGGTGAGTTTGATCGAGAAGCTCAATGAGCACTTAGGCACACAGGAAGAGCGGTATTACTTGAGAAAGAAGCTCATTGAGGATTGCATTTACGGCGTTGACTGCCAGGAGAGAGCGGTGCATCTTGCACGGCTGCGATTGTGGCTCTCCTTAATTGTAGACATTGAAGTTGAAGATCTCGGGGCTATTCCACCGCTGATTAACCTCGATTTCAAAATTGTCAGAGGCAACAGCCTGGTATCAAAGATCTGCGGCTTCTCGTTTGATCTCGAAACCCAACTGAGTGGCAAGGTGAAGAAATCAGAGGAGCAGATGAGGCTGCTGGGGTTGCGAGGGAAATATAACTCCCTGAAACTCAAATACGCCGAGGCGATAACGGCTGCCGAAAAAGAGAAGCTGAAATCGCAAATAGACAAAACGAGACGGGAAATCACCATCTGGGTGCTCGAGCGTATCCGCACCAAGAAGGAGAAAGATTTGAAGGCCGTAGGTGCCCAACGCACCCTGGTCGAAAAGAGCACAAGGGAGCTTGCTAATGAAGAGCGCTTGAGGGAGGCGATTAAGCAGGAATTATCAGATATCGACGAAAAGATCAGGGAAATCAAAGCGGGCAAGGAGATCGATGCGTTCAACTGGGAGCTGAACTTCTTCGAGGTGATGGACGTTAGTAGAGGCGGGTTTGATATTGTTATTGCCAACCCTCCTTACGGCGTTGCGGTTGATAAATCGATTTCTAATGCGGAATTTGGTCTCGGTAGTAAAGACAGTTACGGTGTCTTTGCTGCGCTTGGTGTAAACATCTTAAAGCCCGGCGGCACGCTCTGCTACATCATGAGCGATACGTGGCAGACCATCCGAACGCACTATCCGTTGAGAAAGAAACTGTTCGAAGAGACCAAAGCGCAGTATCTCATATCCGTGCCGATGCGGACATTCAAAGCCACCGTTAACACCGGCATTTATCTCTTCAAGAAAAGCGCTCCTGACAAGATTAAAAACAATTTTATTATAGCTGCAGACTTCCACGGGCGGGATATCAAAACCGGGGATTTAGAAACCGCCTTTGATACCTTGATTCAAATTGAACCAGATGAGACTGCGCAAGACGGGTATACCATCATCTCAGATGAAGAGAAGGCGATCTATGTCTACCGGCAGAAGATGATCAAACGGTTTTCCAATCTCTCGTTCTTCATCGCCTCGCCGAAATTATTTGCGCTGATGGACGATACTACAAACGTTATCCCGGGGAATCCGCCGGTGATGAGCGTCAAGTTCAATGGAAAAGCTATTGAACTGGTGAGACTTGGAAATATTGCAAAGGTACTGGCGGGGCTTCAAACCAGTGACAATAAGTATTATTTACGGCAATTTCCAAATACCAAAGGTTCGAATTACCGGGAGATTGACTTAAGTCTCGTGTTAAAAGAAGAAGAACTTGAGAAGATAAGAGAAGATGAGAAACTGAAGCAAGAGATCATCGAAAAAGGTATATCCACAAACCCGATACATCAACACCGATATTTTGGTGGTAGATACTTTGTCCCTTATGACAAAGGTGGTGCATCAGATGTTGAAGAAGGCTGGCTGCCAAACTATTATGTGCCTACGCCTTACTTCATCGACTGGTCTGAAAAAGCAGTGAAAAATCTTTTAGAAGGCACACTCATCAGAGCGCAATCAAAAAAACCATATCCAAGAAATATTAGGTATTACTTCAAAGAAGGAATTAGCTTTTCTTCGAGAGGCTTGTTTTCCCCAACCTTTAGATTGGGCTCTATTTCACCATTTGATAAAGAAAGTTCTTGCATTTTTGTGGATAATGAATATTGGTATCTAGGTTTGCTCTCTTCTAAGTTTGCAAAATTTATATTTAGATCTTATATTCAACATACCGTATCATCTGATGTTGATTCATTGAAAAAGATAATAATACCCTTTAATATATCCAACAATAAAAAAATTGAAGATTATGTTATATCTATTATTTCAACACAAAAACAAAATCCAAAATATGACTACATGACCAACGAGCAGCTTGAGATTGATAAGCGGGTATACGAGCTGTACAATCTCAACGAAGAAGACATCCAGGAAGTTGAGAACTGGTATTACCGCAGGTATCCGAAGTTAGCACACGCGATTGAAGAGCGGTTGAAGGCGAAGAACAATGGCTGAGTTGAGCGAATACACGGCGTTTCTGAACGAGCTGAAAGTAAAAATACGGCACGCGCAGTACCGGGCATACCGGGCGGTAAACAGGGAACTCATCGCTCTTTACTGGGATATCGGCAAGTCCGTTGTGGATAAGCAAGAGGAACAGGGCTGGGGCTCGAAGATCATCCAGCAGCTCTCTCACGATTTACAAACTGAGTTCCCGAGAAATAGCGGGTTCTCCTACGCAAATCTGGACCGGATGCGGAAGTTCTATCGCACCTACAAGGATAAGCCAAAACTCGCACAGCTTGTGCGAGAAATCCCATGGGGGCAGAATATCGTTATCCTCGAGAAACTGAGTGATGACTATCAGCGCGAATATTACCTGCGCATGACCGCCCGAAACGCATGGAGCAGAAACGTGCTCGTGCATCAAATAGAAACCCGATCCTTTGAACGGTTCTTGGCAGAGGCGAAAAGTCATAATTTCGACGAAACACTGCCCGTAACAATGCTACAGGACGTAGAGCCGCTCATAAAGGATAGCTACATGCTTGACTTTCTTGACATTGCTGCAAGTATAAAAGAGCGCGAATTAGAGCGCAAGCTCCTGGAGCATATCAAAAGTTTCCTCTTGGAACTCGGGAAAGGATTTTCTTTTATCGGGCATCAATATAAAATTGTGCTGGGCGAGAATGAATACTTCATCGACCTGCTCTTTTACCATCGTTACCTGAAATGCCTGATCGCCCTTGATTTAAAAATCGGTAAATTCATTCCGGAATACGCGGGGAAGATGAATTTTTACCTTAACCTTCTGGACGATACCGTTAAACTGCCAGATGAAAATCCCTCCATCGGGCTCATTCTCTGCAAAGAGAAAGACAATATTGTCGTCGAATACGCTTTGAGGAATATCGAAAAACCGATGGGTGTCGCAAAGTATTATTTGACCAGAAGATTACCTGCTGAATTAGTAAAACAATTACCAGCTCCCGCGGTCATTGAAAAGAAACTGAAAGAACTGGAGGCGAGCGGGAGATGAGTATGCCAGAATATTCCGATATCATTGACAACCGGAATCGCTACCTGAAAGACGAGATAAATGCGTGCCTTAAAGGAACGGAAGAGGCGAAATTCGCCGTCGGGTATCTCTTCCTCTCGGGATTTAATGAGATCGTCACCAACATTGCACATCTGGACGGACTCAAACTTATCATCGGCTCGACATCTAATTCGCAGACCCTTGAGGAGATTGCCGAAGGTATGGCGCGACGGGAAGAGCTCGAAGAAGCTGCTGAACGATTGAAATACCAGAAATTAACCGATAAAGTCGCGATCGTTGATACGGTAAAGAACAAAATGGCCCGCAACATCGGTAGTCTCGAGCAGTCAGAAGAGAATGAGCTGATGCTCTCTTCGCTGCAGGAATTAATCGCAGCGGAAAAGGTGAAGATCAAGGTTTATACAAAACAGCGGCTCCATGCGAAGGCATATCTCTTCAAATATGCCCCTGAATCTGCAGAACTGGCGAGAAGTACCGGCATTGCCATTGTTGGCAGCAGCAACCTCACACTCTCCGGCTTCAAACACAGCACTGAGTTGAACGTCTATGTACGGGATAACAAGAGTTATAAAGAGCTTGATTCCTGGTTTGAGAATCTGTGGAGCGAATCCGAACCTTTCAGTGAAAAATTCAGGAACTCACTTGAAGATAGTTGGGCCTTAAGGTTTGCCGATCCGTATGATCTCTATATCCTAACCCTCTACAATCTCGTGCAATCACGGATGAAATTCCGCTCTCGTGTCCTCTTTGACTGGAGTCGAATGCCGCACCTGTATACGTTCCAGAAAAAAGCAGTACTGCAGGCATACGAAACCTTGAACCGTTACGATGGCGTCTTTATCTGCGATGTCGTGGGGCTCGGAAAGACTTTCATCGGTGCCGCATTGGTCAGCCAACTGGGTAAACGAGCAGTTGTTATTTGCCCGCCACGCGTGCAGAGCATGTGGGACGAGTTCGGTGAACGCTTCCAAATCGACATCAAAACTGTCTCGCACGGCATGTTGAACAAAGGCGTTTATGATGAGAACAGCGAACTCTGGAAATGGCGCGAGCGAGACGTTGTGCTCATTGACGAGAGTCACTATTTCAGAAATTCCGACACCAAACGGTATGCCGAACTACATCCGTTTTTGGTCGGTAAAAAGGTCATTCTCGTCACCGCAACGCCGCAGAATACTTCCATCTGGAATATTTACAATCAGATACGACTCTTCAATCAGGAAGGCACAAACGATTATCACGTACCTGGGGGCTCTCTCAAGGAGTTCTTCAATATGGTGGAATATGGAGATTCGAGAATAGAAGAGTTACTCACGAAAATCTTGATCCGGCGAACACGGACATTCATAAAGAAGCAGTATCAGTCGCAGGAAGGGGAGTATGTCGCATTCCCGAAGCGGAAACTCGAAACCGTTTCCTACAACATTGATGAGACCTATAATAATCTCTTCGGCAAGATAGAAGAGGCGTTAAAGAGGCTCACCTATGCGAAATACAACCTCTGGCCATTCGTTAAGGAAGAGAAGAGAGGTGAACAGGTTTACAGAGATTTGAAAAAGGTAACAGGACTCTTGAAAGGATTGCATAAAGTTATGCTCTTTAAACGATTGGAGAGCAGCATATTTGCGTTTTCTGAAACTATCAGAAGATTGTGTAGAATTCACAAGCGATTTCTCGCTGCTTTAGAATCAGATATCGTCCCTGCCGGCGAAGAAGCACAGGATTTGATTTACAGCGAGGATGTTGATATCGCAGATATACTGGGAGACCTAAAGGAAGCCTCAAAAAAATATCAGGTGACCGACTTCAGAATAGATGATCTTAAACGCGACCTCCAAAATGATATTGAAATCTTTGAGGACATCGCAGAATTTTTGGGACGTGTCCCTGAGAGTAGTGATAAAAAGTTTGACGAATTACTGAAAATAGCCCAAAGACACAAGGGGGAAAAGTTGCTTATCTTTTCGGAATACGCCGATACGGTCAAATACCTCCATAAACGATTAAAAGGAAGGGTCGAGAATCTCGAGTTTGTAACCTCAAAGACGAAAGATGCAGTGTCAATTATTAAACGATTCGCCCCGAAAGCTAACGAATACATCATTAAAGGCGATGAATCTCCGATTGATGTTGTTGTTTCCACCGATGTCTTCAGTGCTGGCTTGAACCTTCAGGACTGTGGCACCGTGGTAAATTATGATCTTCACTGGAACCCCGTGCTCCTCATCCAGAGAATAGGCCGCGTTGATAGAATAGGGACCGAACATGATGTTATCAGAACCTACAACTTCCTCCCGCATAAACGAATCGATGAGAAGATCTCACTCAAGGAGCGGGTTTCTAGGAGAATCCAGGAGATACACGATCACATCGGCGAGGATGAAAAGATCCTCGATGAATCAGAACGACTGAATGAAGAAGCCATTTATGCCATCTACGATAAAAAAGATGTTGACAGCATAGAGGAGCAAATGGATGGAGAAGAATTTAATATCGAAGAAGCAGAGCTACTCATCGATAATCTTGAAAAGAATAACACCAAATATTTGCGAGTCATTAAAAACCTGCAGCTTGGTACACGAAGTTGTAAGAGGGACGAACATTACAGAGGTCTATTTGCTTATTTCAGAAAAGACGATTTCGAACAACTCTATGTCCTTAAACGGGACGGAGAGATCATGTCAGACATTGGAAAGGTGATCTCTGAGCTGAGATGTCCCGATGAAGAGAGACTACTTTCTGTGACCCACGAAGACAAAAGATTAATTTACGCCGGATTAAAAACCTTAGAAACGCGATTCAAAACAGATTATCAGCGTAATGTTGAATTAGAGTCCAAAAAGGATCCAGTCATCCAAAAAGTCGTGCAAAGACTCGCACAGCTGAGAAAGGAACTACAGAATGAAGAAGACTCAGCACTGATAGACGAAATAAGCAGCGTATTGAACAGGGGTATTCCTGATAGGGCGCTAAAGGAGCTGAGACGGCTTGAAAGGACGAAAGTCAAGGGGAAAGAGTATCTACAAGGCCTTGTGGACGTATATAATCGGTATAGAATGGGGGATTTAAAAGCCGAGGAAGTGGTAAAGAAAGAATATAAACCTATTGAATTAGTCTGCTGCGAAGTGTTAAAATAAAGGCATAATTTGCAAAAAGGAGATGAGAAATAACCCCCTGCTCGGTCTGCATCGTTCACACGCTCACGCACCTAGGAATGAACGCCTGAACCGACCCGGAAACGGCGAACCAGCACTGAAACAAAGCTTGATACGGGTAGTTGCATCGCTCACGCATCTGCGCTGCAGAACCTGGGCTAACGCTGGAAAATGGCACAATCTTATATATGCTAGTACCATGAATAGTACATATATAGTAACGTACCATGAGTGATGGAAATGGGTGAACTGATAGCTATGGATAAAAGTGGGCGGATCATCATTCCCGCGAAGATCAGGCAGAGATACAGGACGAATAAATTCGAGATCCGTATCGATGACGATAAGATCGAATTACGTCCGGTAAAGCCGTTAGAATCGCTATTTGGCGCGCTTCCTGAACTCGATCTCGCAACGATACGCAAAGAGCATGCCGACGAGGTGGACGATGAGCACTTCTAGCTCTAGCATCCTGGTCGATAGCTTTGCATGGCTCGAGATCCTCCAGGGCTCTGAAAGAGGCAGGGCTGCTTTGAACCTCATAAGGCAGAGTGAAAAGGTGTTTATCTCGGTTTTAAATCTCTATGAGCTGCGATATCGGATAGAACAGCTCAAAGATGAGCAAACCGCAAATGAGTTCCTCAAAACTATTCAAGTTCATGCGAAAACGATCAATGTCGACGACGAGATCGCACTACAAGGCGCTCAGCTCAAATTAAAGTACGGGTTAGGCGCGATTGACTCACTCCTGCTTGCAACTGCACGAGTTCACAATCTGAAGCTCCTAACCGGCGATAAGCATTTCGAAACGATGCCTGATGCGATACTGATATGAATATGAGTGCCGTTATCTTCTTTTAGGTTGGTGGTGTACTGTAGTATAGAGTAGTGTAGAGTAAAGTAGAGAGGTGAAGCTTTTCATGAGTATGATACGAGATTTAATCCTGAAGAACAGGAGCTATCGCCGCTTTTATCAGGACGCGACCATCGACCTCCAGACCCTGCGCGAGCTCGTTGATCTCGCACGACACTCCGCATCGGGCGGCAATATGCAACCGCTCAAGTATATTCTCTCCTGCGATCCCGCAAAGAACGCACTGATCTTCCCGCACCTCGTCTGGGCCGGGTATCTCAAAGACTGGCCCGGGCCCTTGGAAGGTGAGCGGCCTGCGGCGTATATCATCATCCTCTGGGACAAAGAGCTCGCAAAACACGCTATCGGTTGTGACCACGGC
The DNA here is from genome assembly GCA_016930255.1 of Methanomicrobia archaeon. Lineage (NCBI taxonomy): Archaea > Methanobacteriati > Methanobacteriota > Methanomicrobia > Methanomicrobia archaeon. Next base: position 31,017 of record JAFGHB010000046.1, read on the forward strand.
ATAGCAGCGCAGAGTATTCTCCTCGGTGCCACGGAACGAGGATTAGGCGGGTGCATGATCGGGTCGATCGACCGGTACGGACTCGGAAAAGACCTCGAGATCCCGCGCCGCTTCGAGATCCTTCTTGTCATCGCGCTTGGCAAGCCCAAAGAAACCGTCGTCCTCGAGACCGTCGGGCCGGCCGGAAGTATCGAGTACTGGCGGGATAACGAAGGGGTACACCACGTGCCCAAGCGACCGCTCGATGAGATCATCATCGCTCAGTAAGGTACGAGAAAGAAGAAAGATAGATCAAGATAGACCAGACCGTGTGTGTATCTGAGCGGCTGGAGTGCTCGTAACTTATACGACTAAAAACGGCTACGGAAGACGCGGCTCGTGGACGTACAGTACAACTCAAAGCAGATCAAAATCCTCAATCGAATCAACTGGATCGGAACCATACCTTATATATACTTATGGCGCGAACCTATAGTGATAGATAGTGTAACCATGAAAAAACTGATAGTACGCAGTCAAAGAACCACTTCGGGCACGATACACCACTTGCGGGTCGAGGGCGTGCAGGATATAAACGACGTCCGAACGATTTATAACGAACTCCCGGGCGCCCGCGAAAAAGTTCACTATAACACTAAATTCTATCAGGGGACGTTGGAACTGATCGTCGGGAACGTCGACATCAATCAACTGTTAGCAACGTGCGGCTATGAAAAAGTTAAAAATTACATCATGGTATGACGAGAAATGAGCGGCTCGTACTCGTAGTAAACCGGGCAATCGACTTATCTATCAGGGCGGATAGTATCTATCGTAACGAGCACGAAGAAGCGGTTATTATGGCGAAGCTGCTCCTCCAGTTTTTAAAGCTTTATATAGTAAAAAGTTATAATATTAATCGCCCATGCCAGTGCACGTCTAAAAACCCCACACATCTTCCCCTTCACGCACGATACCGATCGATCACCTCGTCTAAATCTAAAAATACGGCTACAGCATCACCAATACAGTACAGAGAACTCAGGATACATACATACGGCAAATCACCTGCATTCATCATCTGCATTTTCATTCAATACTGGCTGGCGATTGCGGCATGGGCAATACCTGTGAATTGGTGGTTACCACGACCTCAACCTTTAAATGACTGCAAGAACTAATCAGAACGTTAGTGAGCACAAATGAATCTACAAGATTGTATTACGTTTGCCAACGAGAATCCTGTGGCGAGTGTAGCAACGATTGAAGGCGATCAGCCACGCGTACGGCTGTTCGCGATGTGGTTCGCGGATAAAACTGGGTTTTACTTCCATACTGGTACGATAAAGTCTATCTACAAGCAGTTACAGCGCAATCCGAAGGTGGAGCTCTGCTTTTACAATCCGGGAGACGCACTGGGAGGCGGTAAAATGCTGCGAGCGTCCGGCGTGGTGGATTTTGTCGATGATACCGCACTCAAAGAGCGTTTGTTTGAAGAGCGCCCCTTCCTCAAGGCCATCGCGGCAAGCCTGCCGAGCGATCACTCGGTGGTTATCTTCCGCGTGCATAAGGGCGCAGCGTGGTTCTGGACAATGGAGATCAACACGCGCGAGTCAGAAGCCGAACGAATACCGTTCTGAATCGGGATCGAGTGAACGAGGGCAGCGAGCGAAGGTTCGTGTGCTAAAACCTTCTTATCCAATACCACCGAATGTGAAATGAAGCTATGTATACGTTGCTCAAGCAACTGGGCATCGAAGCGGAAGAAAAGGGCAAGCAAGAGCTCGAAGGGCCTGCGAAAGCGATCAAAACCGCGTTCTACAGAGTGTTAGCGCCCATTGTCTTCAATATTCAAACAGAAACGGAATGCTATTGCTACATATTTCAGAAGGACGGCTCCGTCACCCTTCTCACGGAATTGGATGACAAACCGGACGTTACACTCATCGGCCCCTATGAAGAAGTGCTCTATCTGTTACAGACGCGCGATAAAGAGCGATTTGAAATGGCGCAACGCACGCGGACAATAAAGATCGACACCAACACGTTTCAAGGTTCGCTGGCCGTTACGAAGCTCCGAGAAATGTTCTTATAATCCACGAGGCGGGAGGTTAGGGGAGAAATAAGAATGAGTGAAATCGCGGTACTTATTACCGATTTGTTTGGAGATGTGGAGTACACGAAGCCCGCCGCAGCATTCAGAAAGGCAGGGCACGATCTGATCCATATCGGCATAAACGCGGGACAAACGGTCAGGGGTAAGAAAGCGGGAACGCCCGTTAAAATTGACCGAGCAGTCAAAGACATCTCCGTCGACGAGTTCGACGCACTCCTGATCCCAGGCGGGTATTCACCCGATAAGTTGCGCGTTGATTCGGATGCGGTAAATTTCGTTAAAACCTTCGTCGAAAGCAATAAGCCCGTATTCAGCATCTACCATGCGCCACAGCTCCTTATCACCGCGCAGGTTCTCGCCGGGCTAAAATAACGGGTTGGAAGTCCATCATCCAGGATATCAAAAACGCGGGCGCGGAATACATCGATCATGAGGTCGTCGAGGACGGCAATCTCATATCGAGCCGTCAGCCAGGCGATCTCCCCGCGTTTATCGCCGCCTCGCTCGCGAAATTGAAATAACGGGCTGCGGTGCGGTCATTTCATTCTCGATAGATACGCTCCCTGTTGTGATTCGCACGCGGCGCGAAGCGAAGCTTACAAGAAGCGATAGTGCTTGCTAACTAAAACCCGACGTGAATAGGGAACGAAAGACGGCTGTGAGAAGGGCGTTTCGTATACCGAATGGATTGCAATAATCGTCGTCGTCTTAGTGGTGAGCCCGCGTCTTTCTGTCCATTTATTTATATGTACAAAGACTATAATTTTGTTCAAGTGGTAGCGCGGAATGAGCGACTTTTATTGTAAAGGACGCGATTTCGCGTTGTATCACGAACTAAAACGAGAAAGGAAGGAATAAAAGGAGGTCATGTAAGGTATGGAATATAGTGGAGAAAGAAGGGGTTTCAGTGCCCCTATAAATGTTGGCGAGACCTACGACGTCACGATAGAGGACGTAGGTAGAGAAGGCGACGGTATCACCCGAGTAGAGGGTTTTGTGGTTTTTGTACCCAACAGCCAGAAAGGGGATAACGTGAAAATCCGCATAACGAAAGTATCGAGGAGAGTTGGATTTGGGGAAGTAGTTACGGAATAAAAGATCGTTACGCTTCTAACATAGAAAACGACTTACCAATGCTATAGCGTTACTGTTATAGCATTCCTCTTTTTTATTTTATCTGAGGATTTTGAAAAACCCCTAAAAATAGCAAAATACGACCAAAAAGTATATAAAGGATGGGGCGATATGAGAGGTAAATCAAAATCCTCATCTATCTATCGTATCGTCAACGCTTTGCTTTGTTCTGCAGCACTATCTTTAAGTACTCAGGCCGACTACCAAGTGTAAGGGTGATCTCATCGGTACTATGCCGCGAACCGTCCATTTTGTGCTCAATCAATGCGGACGGATGGACGAGCCGGTAAGGGCGGGCGATACGAGTTTATGCGAACGTATGTATTCGACCGGACAGTTACGAGCTGTCCATTACCACTACCCTGGCCACGAGCCCACCGTAAACGGAATCACCACAGTATTTGAGGGCAAACGCACATGAGCACCACATACGTGCTGACATCCCTGGTGGGGGTAATGATCATAGGGATCTTCGCACACATGCTTGGACGAGTCATAAAAATCCCGAGCATTGTCTTTTTGTTACTGGCAGGGATTGTGCTAGGCCCTGAAGTTACGGGACTGATAGAACCCGGCAGATTTGGCAGCGGTATCGACTTGCTCGTCGGATTCGCCGTGGCCATCATCGTTTTCGACGGCGGTCTGGACATTGATGTCCGCCAACTGCGGAAACTGCAGCACAGCATCTTGAATCTGGTCACAATTGGCGTTATCATCACTGTGGTCTTCACTACGGTCACTGCTTACTCCCTGCTCGGCATTCCGTTCAACATCGCCCTGCTGTTTGGCGCGTTCGTTTCCGCAACCGGTCCCACCGTAATTACGCCGATAATCAGGCAGATACGGGTGAATACGAAAGTGGCCAGCACGCTCCAGGCGGAGGCGGTACTGAATGACGGTACAAGTGTGATACTTGCTGCACTCGTCTTCGAGTGGATTGTCACCTCATTCACAGGCGTCAAAGCCCTTGAATTCCTGGCCATCCGGCTCTTGGACGGCGTTTTCTTCGGTGCACTCAGCGGGATTGTTCTCATTCTACTCCTACGTAACATACCACTGCTTACGGAGCAGTACGCCCGGTTGTTCACCATATCGATCCTTTTGGCCGGCTTTGTCATTGCCGAAAATATCGGAGCCCAATCGGGTGTGCTCGCAATGGCGCTCTTCGGCATACTGATCGGCTCATCTGATCTTCCGCATAAAGCGTCGATAAAGCATTTTAAGGAGGATCTATCGATTATTTTACTCTCTGTCATCTTCATTCTGCTCGCTACCATTATCGATTTCGACGCCATTCGCGCAATAGGGCGCAACGGGGTCCTTCTGGCGGTCTTGCTGCTCGTTATTATAAGGCCGGTGGCCGTGTTTACATCCACGCGGACGTCAGACCTGAAGCGCGGTGAGAAACTTTTCATCTCGGCAATGGGACCTCGGGGGGTCGTTCCAGCCTCAATGGCGGTCTATTTTGCCATTCGGCTGGGCGCGTTGGGGTTCGATTCCGAAGCGACCAGTCTGCTCGGCTTGGTGTTCATTACCATCATCATTACGGTACTCGCAACGGGAGTCTCCGCAAGCTTTATAGCAAGACGAACAGGAGTAATACCTATGGAAATCTTGATAGTTGGGGGAGGCGGGGTCGGCCGGGCTCTGGCGGACCGGTTCCTCATCCGCGGCGAGAACGTTGTTATCGTCGACACCGACGAAGCAAATTGCAACAAAGCGCTGAGCATGGGTATACGAGCCGTTCACGGTAACGCCGAAGATGTCGCAATACTCAAAAAGGCGGGAATCGAACACGCCAAGTACTTCGTCGCAACGACGGACCAGGATAACACCAATTTGCTGGTCTGCCAGGTAGCAAAGGCAAAGTTCGGATTCACGAGCGAAAACCTCGTGGCACGCGTGAACGAGCCAGAAAACCTTCGAGCGTTTATGGATCTCGGGATTCGCTCTATTAGCCCTATCACCGCCACGGCGACAATGCTGGATGGTATGGTGGGCCACCCCGATCTCTTCAGCATGTGCGAGGTCACTGAAGAAGGCGATATACTCGAGGTTGAAGTGTCTAACAAGCGCGTAATAGGAAAGGCGATTAAAGATATCGTGCTACCACGGGATACGCTGATCGTATTGGTTCGACGAGATGGTAAATCGCTGATTGCCCACGGAGATACCCGACTCCTCGATGGCGATTATGCGACCATCATCGGCAAATTGGGCGCGGTACAGGAAGCCGCGAACAGGCTACGGTGATCGAGCGTTCGTCCGTTCGTCCGCCCGTTGGGCTACTATCCCCGCCGCAGTTTAAAACGGCTTTAACCGATGCCGGTAGTATTGATAGAACAACTGCTCAGCCATTTTTACCTGCTCGGGATACGTTCGCCTATATTCCTGCATCAGCGCCTCTCGTTCGGTATGTTTCAGCGCAATTCGCAAGATCTCTAGGACTTGCTCTTCGATCGCGGCACGCGCGCTTTGCCATTTAGGGACCTCGATGGTCATGCAGAAATCGTGCACCGTGAATCTCCGCCTCAGAATCGGCGAGATAGACCCGATGAGGACCCCCTCACCCATATCTACAAACTGCGGTACGCCGATCCGCTTCACGCGTTCCGGATCGGTCAATCGTGGATACGACTGCTCGCCATAGGCATGGAGCTCGAAATAAAAGCTCGGGTTGTACTCTGAGATGAGTTGCAGTAAGCGCATACCTGCTTCGCTTTGGTAATATTCTTCGGTCAAAACGCCGATGTATTTACTGTTCTCGACCAGGCTCGGCACGATAATCGCTTCTCCGGCTTTTACGGTATCCTGAGCCAACCGCTCGAGAATCAGCGCGGTATGCGCACCTTCGTCACCGTGTAGACCGCCAACGAACAGTTTTGTCGGGCCTTCCTCAGGTGCAACGGCTCGAAACAAGGTTACACCGTGAACGGTCGATTTTTCAAATGTCATTTTCTTGGGGTGGTTGGTGCGATTCAGTCAAAATAACTCCAGATCCTTCGTCACCTTATCTATCTCATCCGCACGAGCAGGCCCTATTCCCAGTGCTGTTACCGTTCCCGGCGGTATTTCTGTCAGGCCCGCATCCTCGACAATTGCACACGGCAGGCCCAGCCGCTCCACATCGTCCCGTACTCCATACAGCTTCGCAAGACTTGATACTTTCAGTGCGACCTTCTTCTGGCCCTGATTTTTCCAGTTGCGTCGATCGGGCAATGGTGCACGTTCGTAGCTCAGTATAGCGGCATGCGCGGCCTGCACTGCGGCCTTACCTTTCGAGAGCTTCAAATCCTCCCTGAGGACGATACACTGCTTATATTCGTGTTGTGTCTTACTGATCATTGGTTGCGGTTCTCTCCTTCTTCTAATTCCTCTAATCGTTTACTGACAATTTCAAAAACTGAACTGCCTTCAGCAAGAGGTTTTGCTTCTCGATAGTATTCCAAAGCGCGCTCTTTATCACCTTTCTGAATGAAAATTTCACCAATATTGCCCAACGTTTGGGCTGTTTCTATTCTGCTTCCCACGCCTTTGAAAATTTCTAAAGCGTTCTCGCAATATTCCAATGCTTTGTTAAGTTCCCCTTGGTTCAAGTAAGCATTACCTATATTCGCAAGATTTATCCCAAATCCTTCTTTATAACCTATCGCCTCATCAAGTTTCAATGCTCTCTTAGAATATTCCAAAGCCTTTTCAAATTCTCCTTTGTGCAGATAGACAATCCCTATGTTCGCGTAGTTTATTGCTATCCCTTTCTTTCTGCCTAACTGCTCATTCAATTTCAAGGCCTTCTGGTAATACTTTAACGCCTTACCAAGTTCTCCTTTTTCTTTGTAGACTATTCCTATGTTCCCAAGCTGATTTGCCATGCCCTCTTTTCTGCCTAATTCCTCGTTGAGTTTCAGAGACTTCTCGTGATATTCCAACGCTTTGTCAAGTTTTCCTTTGGTTCTGCAGATAAGGCCCATGTTTCCAAGGTCTCCTGCTATTCCCTCTTTTCTGTTCAATTTCTCATCTAGTTCCAATGCCTTTTTCTGGAATTCTAAAGCCTTGCTAAGTTTTCCTTTGGTTCTGTAAATATTACTTATGTTTCCATAGCCCTTTGCCACCTCATCTTTCAGTCCTAACTTCTCATGCAGCTCTAAAGCGTTCTTGAAATATTCCAAGGCTTTATCGTTTTCTCCGATATCCCGGTAAGCAAGGCCGCTATTTCCTAGTGCATTTGCTTCCCAGTTTTTATCTACATCTTTTGCCTCTTCATGGAGATGACGCCACACACAAAGTGCCTGCTTCGTTTTACCCCAGGTATACGCCTGAATTCCGACGGAATTAAGGACTTTGTAATTCTCTGTTTGTTTCAGCAAGCTCTCAAAAAAAGGTTCATCGAGGACTTCAAGAAGGATAATAACCGAATCAAGCTCATCTTTGACCTTTTCTAGTGCTTCACTATAAATCTTCTGTTTAGTTTTGAACGCTACTGGTTGTATGCTCCTCAAATACGCTCTAAAAAGCGGATGATAGATGCGGTAGATTTTTTCTTCTGATGTTACAAGAATCCCTCGTTCGATGAGATCGGTAAGCGAAGGATCCACATCGTCACCACAGAAAGCCGCTATCAAATTCAGAGTCAACGTTGCCGGAGCAATCGCCAGGGATTTTATAACCTCTCGAGAACCTTCGTTCAGCGTCTCTAAAACTTTTTTATGAATACGATCGAGATTATGTTCCATGTCCGCGTCTCTTAAAGTCTGCAGAAACTGAGCTATCTCTTCTTCTGAGTCTTTATTATCGCAGATATACGCAAGCGACCGCGCAACGTACGGATAGCCCTTTGAAAGAGCGACAATCCGGTGCACAATCGCATCTGAAAACCCGGGGCATTCTTTTCTCACAATCTGCTCTATGGCGTCCTCGCTTAGTTCCGACAGTTGAACAACTTCGTAGGAACCTGGTCTGATCGTGACATCGGGCAGATAAGGAGTTGCAATTTCGAGAACGAACCGCAAGCGATCGTTCCTACGAGTTGCCTCCAAAATAGTTTCAAAATCCTCCTTCTTCAATTCATGGGCGTTCTCCACAAACACAATCTTATCCTTCGATTTCTCCATGTATTCCAAAATAAAGGGCTCTCGCGGATCCCAACTCAATCCTCCACCTGCGCCTGCTATAGGTGTTGAAACAGAACCGGAAACACCCGTAAGTCTTTTAGAAGGCGCAAAAATCCTGTTTACCTCCTCATAGAAGAATGAACCATTAACGTGATAGCATGGTTTTTTCTTCAAAAAACCCGCTTTTTCTTCATTTAATGCTTTCTCAACGACGAGCGCTAAGTTTGTCTTCCCGATGCCCCTGTCTCCGGTTACAACGACAAAACCGCTGTCTTTAATCTTTTCTTTAAGCTCGGCGATTTTTTCACTGCGTCCTACAAAGTCGTTCCCATACTGCGGATCTAAAATCTTAACCATTGATATTATTAAAAGAACTAAAAATAAAAGCACTTAACGTAATCTTTACTTAACGTAATACCGGAGAACCAAAGAGCGCTTAAGATGAACATGAAAATGGAAAAGAAATACAAACCAGAGATAGTAGAGAAGAAATGGCTGGAGAACTGGGACGATTCACTTTATTATTTTGATGCTGACTCGGCTAAGTCGCCGTATATCATTGATACGCCGCCACCGTACCCTACGGGCGATTTTCACGTCGGTAACGCCTTGAACTGGTGTTATATCGATTTTATCGCACGATACAAGCGGATGCGCGGTTACAATGTGATGTTCCCGCAGGGCTGGGACTGTCACGGGCTGCCGACCGAGGTGAAGGTAGAGGAGCGGCACGGGCTCTCCAAGCGTCAGATCGAGAAGCAGGAGTTCCGAGAGCTGTGCAAGCAACTGACGCGAGAGAACATCGCGCAGATGAAGGGCATGATGCAGAAGCTCGGCATGTCCATTGACTGGAGCAAGGAGTTCGTGACGATGGACGATCGCTACAAGCGATTTACGCAGCTCTCTTTCTTAAAGATGTATCATAACGGGTTGATTTATCAAGAGGAGTATCCGGTGAACTGGTGTCCCCGCTGCGAGACCGCAATCGCCTTTGCTGAGGTGGAATACGAGGATCGTGACGCCTCGCTGAATTATGTCATTTTTAAGAAGGCTGGTACCGAGAACGAGTCTGTTGAGATCGCAACGACGAGACCGGAACTGCTCGCGAGCTGTGTCGCCGTAGCGGTGCACCCGGACGACGACCGGTACCGGGACATCGCGGGAAAAGAACTGGTCGTTCCGATCTTCGAACATGCCGTGACGGTCTATGAAGATGAAAGTGTCGATCCTGTGTTTGGCACCGGCGTGGTGATGATCTGTACGTTCGGTGACCGGCAGGACGTGCGCTGGTGGAAATTGCATAACTTACCATTAATAGAATCGATAGACGAGCGCGGACGGATGACCGCAGTGGCTCGGGGTTACGAGGGCCTCAGCGTAACGGACTGCAAAAAAAAGATTATTGCGGATTTGAATGCGCAAGGGCTGCTTAAGAGCCGGGAACCACTGCAGCAGAACGTGGGTGTTTGCTGGCGCTGTAAAACGCCGATCGAGATCATTTCCACGCGGCAGTGGTTCGTGCGCGTGATGCATGACGATATAATAAAAGCGTCAGAGGAGATCGCGTGGTATCCGGAGCATTTCGCCATCCGCTTGAAGAACTGGGTTGACTCAATGGAGTGGGACTGGTGCATCTCGCGCCAGCGGATCTTTAGCGTGCCGATTCCTGTTTGGTATTGCCTGAACTGCGGCACCGTGAAGGTCGCCTCGGAAGATGATCTGCCGGTTGATCCCTCGATCGTCAGTCCGAAGGGGTCGTGTGCGAACTGCGGCGGCACGGAATTTAAAGGTGAGGAAGACGTCCTGGACACCTGGATGGACTCGTCACTCAGTGCGCTCTGGGTCTCCGGTTGGGACCTCAATGCAGGGGCACCGTCAGGAATTACGTTCCCCGTTGCACTTCGACCGCAGGGGCACGATATTATACGGACCTGGGCCTTTTACACCATTCTCCGCTCGCTCGCACTTGCTCAATCCAAGCCCTGGGACACGATCTTGATAAACGGCATGGTCCTGGGCGAGGACGGCTATAAGATGAGCAAATCGCGCAATAACTTCATTTCGCCGGATGAGGTGATCCAGAAGCATGGCGCGGACGTTTTCAGGCAGTGGGCGGCAATTGGCGGCGCCGTGGGCTCGGACGTCCAATTCAGATGGAAGGACATCGTCGCAGCGAGTAAATTCATGCAAAAGCTCTGGAGCATTCTCCGGTTCGCGATGCTGCACCTCGCGGATTACAAACGCGAAGAAGGCGCAGCGGTAAACCTCCGCGTTGTTGATAAATGGCTGCTCTCAAAGTTGAACAGGCTCGTTCAGTCGGTGACGGACTCGATGGAAACCTACAAGTTCGATGAGGCGATGAAGGATATACGAACGTTCGCATGGAACGTGCTGGCCGATGATTACATCGAACTGGCGAAGTCGCGGCTGTACGGTCAGCCCGGCGATGAAGGCAAGGAATCCGCCAGATATGCATTGTACGTGACGTTAGAGACACTGGCTAAACTGCTTGCGCCGTTCGCTCCGTTCTTCGCCGAAGAGATGCATTACTACATCGAGAATGACGGAAGTGTGCACAACGCGGACTGGCCCGTGGTGGAGTCTGAACTGATTGATAGAGAAGCAGAGGCGGAAGGTGACCTCATCGCAGATATCGTCCGCGCAGTCAGGAGATACAAGTCCGAACAGGGTATCGCGTTAAACGCACCATTGGGTACGCTGGCGATCTACATGACGGATTTAAATCAGCGTGATACCGAGGACATAGAGAACGCAACGGCAACGAAGGTGGAGCTCTGCACTGATGAGATGGCGAGTGAACCGGAAGCAGAAGGGACGGTTCTTGACGTTAACGGCACGACAGTGCGTATAAAATCATAAAGGAATAAACGGTAAGTAAGAGTAAGAGGTGGGGGTTGATCATGGTGAAAGGCAAGGGCGCGAGGAAAGCGAAGAAAGAGGAGAAGAAGGGTGGAGGGGGCCGAGCAGAAGAGCGCGGGCTTATGTCCTCCGCCGGATTGATGCGCTATTACGATGTTGAGGAATCCGCGGTGAAATTCTCACCGAAGATGATACTGCTCCTCGGCGCGTTTATTGGTGTGGTACTCATCGGGCTGGAGATCTATTTCGGTGTCTGGCCACCACCGTGAGTAAGTGAGTGAGCGAGCGAGTTGAGTGAGGTACGCGAACAATGCAGCAACGGCGTAGCGCGGGCATGATAGACATAAGCCAGAAAGGCGAAGTCGAACGCGTAGCGACAGCGTCTGGCAGGATACAACTGAGACGGAGCACGATCGAGAAATTGCAAAGCGGCACGACCAAGAAGGGGAATGTGCTTGCGAGTGCAGAACTCGCAGCGATCTTAGCAGTGAAGAAAACGCCCGAGGTCATTCCGCTCTGCCACCAGATAAATATCGCGAACGTAACGGTTGACTTTACCGTCGGCGACGAGGATATAAGAGCCTCGGTATCGGTGAAATCCGTGGGGAAAACCGGTGTGGAGATGGACGCGCTTCATGGGTTAGCTGTGGCGTTACTGACGGTCTGGGACATGGTGAAAGCGGAAGAGAAGGACGAAACGGGCAACTATCCGTACACGAAGATAGAAGAGATCGTCGTGGATAAGAAGGAGAAACGACCTCTCAACCAAAGTAACTAACGTCCGGACTTATTTCTTCCTGTTGGTTTCGTCTAACGTAGGTGGTTTGGCAGGTAAGAAGTTGACGACCGCGTGAAGGTGCTATGGACGGTAGGTAATCCAAAGGTCTCTGATACGGAAGCATACCTAGCTCACGGGAAAGTGTGCTTGCTTATGAAGCCCTGAATGATGATTACCTTAAGCTTCCTGAGCTCGTTTGGTTTCAAATGCATCGTTAAGGTTCGTTCTTTGATATGATCGCTGCGGCTGAACTCAATAGACTCAAGCGCTGGTGCCCGTTATGCGCTCCCAGTTCTCACGCACGGCGTAGAAAATCGCGCCGAAGCCAAGACTGAACGCTACAATACGTATGAGCCAGCCAGCAACGGGGATCCGGAAGAGCAGGCTGAGAATGACGAAGCCGAGGATGAAAATGAGCATGTCGTTGGTCTTGACGTTAAGCAGGTTAGCAATCGTCCTTCCGAGGGCGAACGAGACGAAGAGGCTGGAGAGCATCAGCGCGATGATGAACAGCATGCCCATAACAGCAGCAAGGGGGAAGCCGATGACGGTTATTGTAAGCAAGAATAGCACGACGATCGAAACGATGATGAGCACAAAGCCGACAGCGGTGTCTCTCAACGGTGACTTCCGCACTTCCGCTTCCACATGGTGGAATTGCGCCGGGAACACCTTGAGCAGGATGAGACCGAGTATAAGGAACCCAATAATCATAAGGATGTAAACGATGGTCATGAGTTGCTGTACCCGTGCTTGCACTTCTTGCAGGCCCTCGCTTCTCGTATAATCGACATTGCCTGCGGTTCCGGTATTCTGGAACTGCTCGGCTCTCACGGTTAAGTTGCCCGCGACCGTACCGGCATTGATAACCGAACTACCAGCTATGACTGCATCCTTACTAATAACCGTATCGGGGCGGATATTGACCATGCCACCTGCAAGTACCGCGTTCGTAGCGCTGCCGCTCAGATCGATTTCGCCACCTGCAGCTACAATCTTGCCGTCGACATCAGAATTCACTACTATTGTTCCACCAGCGGCAAAAACGTCACCGCTTACCGGCGCATTGATCGTAATATTGCCGCCTGCAAGTACGACGCCTGCAACGGGAGCGTTAATCGTTATGGTATCACCCGCTGCGAACACATCGTCATCTATGGGGCTATCCACTGATATGTTATCGCCGGAGAGCATCTGCAGTGCCAGCGTCTGTGGTACGAGGAGCATCAAAATGATGGCAATGAGCACGAATCGCCGCCTCATACGGCACCCACCCATCAATGGTCTAAAAGCCATGGTTATGCTTCTATCGTTGGTTTCAAGGTATAAAAGCCTTTCGATTGATAATCCGTTTGATGTCTCGTGTTGCCCTGCAGCAGAGCGCATTCAGCTTGCGAGTTATTTCACGTTCGTGCAAACGCCCGGGACCACATTGACAGCCCCAGAATTTCGAAAGTGAGATATAGGTATGCGAAGAATATCAGCAGAGGAGAGAGTGCAATGGTAAACCGAATTGAAAAAGTCGAGACGGATAACTGGAAAGAAGGATTAGGAGGTTACGGATATGAAGGCGTTAGGAATAGATCCCGGTACGAGTAGCTTTGACTTCTGCGTTCTTGATGATCAAGCGGGGATCGCCCTCTACGAAGCGTCTGTACCCACAGCTGTTGTGGCTAAGTCACCGGAGAGTCTCCTCAGTGTTGTCAAGGAAGCGAACGCCGACGTGATTGTCGGGCCGTCAGCCATGGGCTTGCCCGTGACGCATATCTCTGAACTGACCGATCTGAAGCTTGCGCAAGCGACATTAGGAAAGAACACGGAGGTTGATATCGCCATCAGACAGTTCATCATGATGCAGAAGGAGCTTAACTTAAACGTCTTCTTTACCCCAAACGTCATTCAGCTCCCGACGGTGCCGCGGTATCGTAAGCGGAACAAGGTCGATATGGGGACGGCGGATAAGACCTGCATCGCCGCGCTCGCACTCTGGGACTACGCAAACAGCCACAGTGAGAACTATCAGGATGCGAACGTCGTCGTGCTGGAGTTAGGCTTCGGGTTCAACGCAATCATGGCTATCGAGGCGGGCAAACTAATAGACGGTATTGGCGGGACGCTCTTTCCTGGCCCGGGCTATCTCACGATCGGCGCGATGGATCTGGAAATAGCGCACACGTTGGGGAGCTTTACGGAGGCGCAGCTCGGATTTGGCGGTATCGCGTATGCTGCGGGGGACGTTATTCCACCGGAAGAGTATGTCACGCGACTCGACGAAGAGAATTTTGCCACTGCGTGGAACAGCCTCGTCGAAGGGATTGTCAAAGCGGTTGCGATGGAACTGACGGTCTTTGAAGAGACTCCGACGGAGATTATTCTTTCAGGGCGGCTCACACGGGTGCCAAAGTTGTATGCACGGCTGGTTGCGAGTTTGGGGCGGGTCAACATCCCGATCAGAAAGCTTGAAGGCTATGCGACGAAGAGCAAAGAAGCTGCTCAGGGTGCCGCACTCATTGCTAGCGGACTCGCAGGTGGCACGCACGCCGAGCTGGTTGACGTACTCGAGTTACGCGGTGCGAGCGGTACCGTTTTAGATTATATTCGCTGGCCGGGATTCAATGCAGAGGAGACCATACGTAAGAAGCTGCAGGCAATGAAGATGAAGCTTTAGCCATTTTCACACAGACTTGTTAACTGGTCGGTTTTTGGTTTAATCTTGGGAACTTACAACCACCTGATAAAAAGCTGGAGCTGGGCTAGAGAGTGGAAGTTTTAGTCCCCGCCCAAGCACTCTTGCCACTCATCCCTTCGCCTTTACTCTTACTACCGCTGATACTAAGTTTGCTTAAGCAATTCCACCTTCGTCAAAAATGTAAGCAGATAACCTATAAGAATTCCCAGGAGCAACGAAAAATTGCTACTATCAAGAATACCGGTTGAAGTGAGCCAAGTTGCTACACCTAATATAGCGCCAATCAAAACCACCACGATAATCAGTCGAATACCTAAATAGATCAAATTATCTCTCTGGATTTTCTTCCAGTTTCCCATTACCGTCTCGACGACATCTTTTATACCTTCTTGAATCAAAGCCCTTGTGCCTTCAGGATTGCTTAGGGCAGTAGTCCAGAATTTTGGTTATTTTGCCCTTGAGTTGCCCAATATTGAAGGCGATCATACTCTTCACGAGAAATTATTAGTTCTTCTTGTCCTTGAGCATCAGGAACATCAGAGGTCGTTTCTTTTTGTTCTTCTCCCATATTTTCTACCCCCATAGCTTCATGTGATTTTTCCTTATCTATTATGATATATGCTTTCAAACTATTTATTGGGATTCGTTCTACAAAAAATCTACTCTTTTCTTAAACGATTCCGATGCGTGCACCTTGATTGTCCGATCCGACCACTGAGACCTCAGCCTTGCCCCGCGCCTCCGCTTCGATCGTATCCGCAATGCACTGCGCAGCTTCAGGGCTATCAGTAAAGGCGTAGACGGTCGGCCCCCACGAGCTTTGGCCGATACCCAATGCGCCGCTTCGGTTAAGTATCGGAATGAGCCATTGCGATGCGGGATTGAATAGTTGCTCCTGAACTGGCTGATAGATACGGCCAACGGTCATCTGAAGCTCGGTGAGCGCTTTACCAAAAGCTGCTGCATTCCGTTCAAGGAGCGCAGGCAGCATTTTCGCGGCGAGTACGAAGTAGCCTTTGTGAATGAGCTCAGCCGGCGCTTTTCTGTCCCGCAAGGTGCTGAAAGCCACCTCCTCCGACTCCTTATCAGGGCTCTTCGGCGCCACTAACGGCCGCGTCAAGACGAACCGCCAGTCCTCAGGGAAGTCCCCACGGAAGATTAAAGGTGGTATCAGCGTCTCTTCTCTCAACCATATTCGCTCGCCAGGTTTCACGGGGAAGCCCCCGGCAACGACAAAACCCCCCAGTTGAAACGGGTAGATCCCTCCGGTCGAGGTGCGTTTGAGCGCCTTCACCAATTCGAGGAGCGGCACGTCAAGACCATAAGCCTTTGTCACCGCCCGCCCCACGGTGAGGCTGAGTTGCGTCGTTGACCCAAAACCTTGATTTCGTGGTGCAGCGGCTTTAACGGTAACTTTAGCACCTTTGAGATCAAACGCATCCAGGACACGCTGAGCGTACATGCGAGCATCATCTTTTTCAAGGCCGTCAATTTCCAGGCCATCGGCCTCTTCAGCTTCAATGACAGTTCGCGGCTCCGTTATGGCCAAGACGGGCGCATAACCAAACCTACCGAGCGCAAACGGGTCTAAATCGCCCAAATGGAGCCGTGCTGGAGCAGAAATCGTAACACGCATTTTGAACACCATCGTAACTGTACGTTGTGAACTATTATAAATGTTTCTTTCAAAGAGTTCGGCGTGCAGTGCATAATTACGCGGTGTGTTAGCGTGGTTATTAAAATAAGAAGTGATAAGAGATGGGTAATGATACGGAGGAAATGAGAAATAATGGCTAACGTTGGGGATATTGGAAGAGTCGTTGTTGTACCTGCTCATCTACACGCAGGCAATATGGACCTAACTGGCGACCTTGGACGGCTCTACGGCACCGCAGGCTTCACCCTCGACTACCCGCGAACCGTCATAGAGGTCGTTAAATCTGATAAGATCACGATCACGGGGGAAGACACAAAGAACGCGGAGGAATATACAAGAGTATTTATGGAGCGTTTCAAGATCGCGGGCGGAATAGCTGTTAACGTCAGGGAAACCATTCCCAAGCACCTCGGCATGGGCTCTCAGACCGCACTTGCATTATCCATCGGCCACGCGATAGCGGAACTCTACCATCGCTCTATCGATATAGAGGAGATGACTATCGCGCTCGGAAGATCTGACATTGTCGCTCTCGGGTTCAACTCGTTCCAAACCGGCGGGTTCATCGTCGATGGCGGATACCGGATAGCAGAGAAAGGTCGGAGGGTTCCTCCCTGCCTATTCAGATACCCTATACCTGAGGACTGGCTCTTTGTCGTTTGCATTCCTCGCAAGCCGATACCGGAGATACTGAAGATAAAAGAGCACGAGGAGAAGATACTGAACAACCTGAAGCTGATGCCAGAGCAGATGTCCGACCGGCTCTCGAGGATAATGCTCATGCAGGTGATGCCCTCGATCATGGAGCACGACATAAAGACCTTCGGCAAATACATAACGGCATTCAACAGCCGCCTGGGGAGCTTCTGGGAAGAGTTCCAGGAGGGCAACACCTACTGCGATCCCGTCGTCGAGTCCGGCATAAAGATCCTCTTGGAGAACGGCGCGTATGGGGCCTGCCAGACCTGCTGGGGTCCGACGTTCTACGGGATCGTTGATAACGGCGACATTGCGAGAACGCTGGTTAAGAAACTTGAGGAGCTGCTGGAAACGCATGGCGGAGGCGACGTCTTTTACACACCGGGGAACAATAAAGGAGCGGTGATAAGAAGATGGTAACCGCAATTGGGATAGATCCCGGAACCAAGAGCATGGACCTCTTCGGGTTTGATGATGCATCCGATGAGGTCATCATAGACCTCGCCATACCGCGAGTTGAGGTGACAAAGGATCCAGAAATCGTGCTGGAGGCCATACGTGCACTGGACCGTGAAATAGATGTCATAGTCGGGCCAAGCGGCTACGGGCTGCCGATGGTAAAAGCTTCAGAAGCTGCGGACGGAGAAATCAATGCCGCGACATTCATCACGCAGGCCGACGTTGCGCGAAGGCTCAACATCGTGGGGTTACGGGAGTTGATGTTCCTCATGAAGAAATCAAACCTCAACGTTTGGTTTCCGCCTGGTGTTATCCATCTGCCTACCGTGCCCGAATACCGGAAGATTAACAGAATAGACATGGGTACCGCAGACAAGGTCTTCACGGCGGTTTCCGGGATAAGAGATCAAGCGGAGAGATACGATCTCGATTACTCCGAGACGTCGTTCATTGCGCTTGAGATTGGCTTCGGCTATACGGCTGCGCTGGGGATAGAGAACGGTAAGATCGTTGACGGCGTCGGCGGGACTATCGGCGGGGTCGGATACATGGGCATGGGCGGAATGGACGGCGAACTCGCCTACGCCTTAGCAAATACGGTTGGAGCGTTCTCGAAGATGATGCTCTTTAATGGCGGTGCTGCCTCGATTTCGCAGATTGATCCCCAGAAAGTTTCGATTGAGGAATTCCTCCATCGCGCACGGAGCAACGAGCAGCTGGTGAAGCTCGCCTATTCCGCCATGCTGGAATCACTACTCAAGGATACGTACCTCATGCTTTCGTCGGTCAGGCAGCCAAAGGAGATCTTACTGAGCGGGCGGTTCACGCGGATTGACTCGTTCGTTCAGGACGTAACATCTTTACTGCAGGACCATCTCAGCGAACGCGGAGTCGACGCGGGGATAAGAACCCTGACGAGGACTGGCGGCGAAGTAAAGGAAGCTGCGGAAGGCGCGGCGGTTATTGCGAACGGAATAGCAGGCGGGAAATACGAAAAGCTGGTAGAAATCATGGAGCTGAGAAAGAGTTCAGGCGGAGTGTTCAGCCACATCTATCTTGATGAGGAAACAAGGCGAAGAATAGAAGAAACTTTTACACAGTAACGCCTTAGTATTTAGAGAATGCTAAAGAATGATGCGTTCTATTAGGGGAGGGGTATGACGCGCGCAGCAGGTGTTGATCCGGGAACGAAGAGCATGGATATCTGTGCCATCGAGGATGGCAGGGTGTACTATGAGAACCCGTTTGAGAACCTCGTCATAGCGAATGCTCCTGAGAAGATAATAGCGGGGATACGCGAAGCGTTACCCTTAGACCTCATTGCCGGGCCGTCGGGTTACGGCGTGGAACCCACACGGCTCGACGAGATCCCGGAAAGCATCTTCGAGGACTGGTATTACAATTACGTCTTACTCACGACGAAGGAGGAGATCCTGAAGGGGATAGAAGACGGCATCTTCGGCGCGATCCTGTACAAGAACATGACCGATTTCTCGGTCTGGCTGCGACACGAGCAGTTACTGGCGATGTTCATCCCGTCGGTGATCGAACTGCCGACCGTGCCGTATTACCGGAAGCTAAATAAGCTCGATATGGGCACTGCGGACAAGTTGGCGGTGGCGGTGCTCGGCGTTCATGATCAATCGCGGCGGTTCGGCATCCCGTACTCGGACGTGTCGTTTATCCTCGTCGAGGTTGGCTTTGGGTATAATGCGGTCATCGGCGTCGATGGCGGCCGCGTGGTGGACGGTATAGGCGGCACGAACTTCCCCGGTATTGGGTTTTTAACGGCTTCGGCGGTGGATGGCGAGCTGGTGCAGATCGTGCATAACTGGGAGCGGAAGGACACCTTCGAGGGTGGTGTCGTCTCCGTCACCGGCGAGATGGATCCTGACGCGTTTGTCAGCCGTAAGGGCGTTAAAAATGAGATCGCGTTTGACGCAATGATGGAAGGCATCGAGAAAGCGGTTGCCGAGATGACCGCGTCCGTGAAGAAGCCACGGGAAATTCTCATTTCCGGACGCTGGACGAAACAGAACGAGATAAAAAGAGAGTTGATACGGCGGCTGCTACCGTACGCTGACGTGCGCTCAGTCGGTTTTTTAGAGGGCGCCGAGAAGACGAAGGAGACCGCTCAGGGCTATGCGATGGTTGCCGACGGACTAGCCGGGGGCACGTTTAAGGAATTGATCGAATGGATGCAGATCAACAAAGCGAAAGGGACGGCGCTGGAGTATGTTCATCATCCAAAGCTTTCGGGGCCCCCGGAGCGGTTTGTGGGGTTCAAATAGGAAGCAAATAGCCTCGTAGCTGCTTAGGAAATCGAAGTACGGCAGGTGCTCTGACATGGGAAGCATACCAAAATGTGCTCAAAGGCGTTAGCTTTAAATAGTTTGCACATAAAGCATTAACTGATAAAAATGATTTCGAATATAGAAATTGAGAACTTTAAATGTTTTGGGAAAGGAAAAAATTTTGGAAAAATATCGGAGCTAGGTAGAGTTAGTGTCATCTACGGTGCAAACAACTCTGGAAAGTCATCTATCTTGCAAGCCATTAGTCTTTTAAAGCAGTCAATTATAGTGAGGTACTAAACTTTTAATACTTATCTTTCGTATCTTAGTTCATGTCTAAACCCGAACAGATCCCTATTCATCGATC
>JAFGHB010000047.1 GCA_016930255.1 Methanomicrobia archaeon
TGGTTCAACACTAAAAGGTATCATAGAGGGATCAAAGCCATACCAGCATCACTTTATACCGGGTAGTTTCAAAGTTTACTTAACATAAACTGAAGCTTTATCCCGTGCTCATAGGTATGATCTTCGGATACGTTGCCTCGTATCTACTCGGCATACTCGGTGCCGCTGATCTCCGGGTAATAACCGAGGCACCGATGATCGCTCTACCTGAGTTCGAGTACTTTGGTTGGTCATTCGACCACCTCCTCATTGTTCCGTTCCTGATTGCCGCCACCTGCTCAGCACTGAAGAGCGTGGGTGATCTCACCACGTGCCAGAAGATCAACGACCTCGACTGGAAACGCCCGGACATGAAGAATATCGGCGGCGGCATTCTTGCTGACGGGCTGAGCGCGGTCGTCGGTGGTCTCGTGGGCACGATGGGGCAGTCAACTTCTTCGAGCAATATCGGGCTCTCCATCGGGACGGGCGCAACGAGCCGGCGAATCGCCTTTGCGGCTGGTGGGATTCTGGTCTCGCTCGCGTTCTTTCCCAAACTGGCCGCGAACTTCGTGATCATGCCCAAGCCGGTAATGGGCGCTACACTCATCTACGCCGTGAGCTTCATGATCGTTGCCGGGTTCCAGATCATCATGTCACGGATGCTGGACGTGCGGAAGACGTTCGTGGTAGGGATCCCCTTGATCTTCGGGCTCAGCGTGGACGTGCTACCCGGGTTGTATGATAACGTTCACCCCTGGATCCACCCTATCTTCAGCTCTTCCCTCTCCCTGGCCGCAATCTTGGCAATTACCCTAAATGTCATCCTGCGAATTGGCATTGCTCAACATCAGCGGCTCGTGCTGCGGTCCGGCGTGGACACCACAGATACCATCTTCGCTTTCATGGAGAAGCAGGGCGCGGCCTGGGGCGCCCGCAGAGAGGTGATCTACCACGCGATCGCGGCACTGACCGAGTTTTACGAATCGGTCTCTCTCTTGAAACTGGCGAGGGGTGACATTACCGTCGACGTCAGTTTCGATGAGTTCAATCTGGACATGGACATTCAGTACGAGGGGGCGCTCATGGAATTCCCCACGGAACGTCCAACCGAAGGCGAATTGATCCGAGATACCAGAACTACGGTAAAACTTGCGGGCTTCATGATCATGAATTACGTGGACCGGCTAAGATCTGAGCTGAAAAGGGATCTGTGTCGCGTACAATTCCATTTTGATCATTAAGTAAAGCCCACGCACAACGACCAGCTGAACTCTACAGCAGCTTCTGACAGAGCAGCGCCGACGAGATCCACGCGTACCGCTTTCCGTACTCGTCCACACTTCCGAACGCCAGCACGATCAGCGTGTACCAGAGCAGGCTGAACCAGTACTGCGAGATCTCCTCATCCAGGAGCGTAACGACGTTCGCGTATTCTCGCAGCCGTTGCACGCATCGAAAAGCCTTGCGCACGTTCGGATCTTCGATTGAGACCGAGTACGGGAGCTGCGGGATCTCGCTCAGGCTCTTCGTGTCCAGGAACCGCTGCTCGAGTTCGACGAGTGCGCGCAACTGCTCCTCGGACGTAATCGCAAAGCTCTCGAACTTCAGCACCGCTTCCAGCTTCGCAATGTCACGCAGAATGTGCGCATGCTCGGTCTCCGAGAAATCGATCAGCCACATGTTCGCCTCCTCGTCCATCAGCACGTTCTTCATGTTCAGGTCGCCGTGCACCGAGGCTTGGTAGACACTCACCGACTTCGAGCTGCGTGCCGGCATGATCTTCTCCGCGAAATAGAGCGGATTGACCGCCTGCCCAAGCCCGAACGGGAGTTCTATGAACTCCTGATTCGGCGTAATGCCAAAGTGCGAATCCGCATACGCCCGTATCGCCTCGTAATTGTAGAAGGAGCCGTATTCCTCATAGAGTGAAAGCTCTGTCAATTTCGGCTGCCCGTACCATGCCCGGAGCACCACGCGGAAGAGCTTATCGAACGCGGCGAGGGCCTCATCCGTGCTGTGCGCGCGATAGAAATCCTCGAGCGAGCCGATTTTGCTCTCCGTGCCTGTAATCCCGACGAAGTTGTAAAGTATCCCGCCGAACTCGCCCAGTTTGCAGTGTTCGATGATCTGCGTGGCGTTGTTCTGGATGTAGCGTTTCACGTGCTCCTCGTAGCCTCGGATCTCATCGTGGACATTAGCCCACCGGCCCAGCTTCAAGACAAACGGCATCTCCTTACGTCCGCTGCGGTCCCACGCATTCACGCGAAAGACGAGCGAGCCGCTGTAGCCGCCGGTGATCGGAGTCAGCAGCACTTCACTGCAGTCATGATGGAGCTTGCGCGTGATACGCTCATACGTCTCGTTCCAGCCCGGGCATGATGCACCGGCGATCGCGATTTGCGTCGGCTCCTCGAAGAGAACCTCAGCGATGTACGAGATGCCGATGACCGCACGCGAAACGCTCGTATTATCGAGCAGATGGCGCATATCGATGAACTCGCCCTCTGTCACGATGCGCTTGATCGCTTCGTCCAGATCTGGGGTTCGCTCCCACGGCATGTGCTTGAAGATCACGCCGTGGTTGTGGAGCAGCATCTGCTTGTTCCCGACATTCGCCGGGTGCAAGTAGAAGAGCGCATTGATCGCGTCCCGGTCGAGGGAGGAGAGATCGCTCTGCAGATCGAGCCCCATCCCGAGGCTCACCATCGTCTCGCCAGCATGCTTCGGCATGGTCGATATATCGAGCCACTGCGCGATGTTGTCTGGGTGCATGATCATTTCGCGGTTTGCGGGCGCGAACTTCTTAATGGGCGAGATCTTGACGCCCGAGCTGTAGACCGCATCAACGTCGGCCCAGAGCGCGAGGCTGAGCAGGCCCTTGAAGGCCGGTCGGTGCTTGCGCGCGAACTCGAAGATCGTAGCATAAATCTCCCCGATCGTCATGCCCGTCTCGCCCTCGCGCACCATCACGATGAGATCGTGGAACGGGCCGTCGAGCGCGACGTTGAAGCCGGTGAAAATCGTCACTTCGCCGGTATCGCGCTGGGCGATGAGGAAATCGGGCGTATCATGCCCGTCCGTGGGCAGCCAGACCATCGTGCCTCCGATCGTGATCATCTCGCCGAGATACGGTGCGCATGCAGACACGTTCTCGCCCAGTGCGCCGAGTCCGATCGAGTATTCGGTTTCCGAGAACCGACGCGTGCAGATATCCTCGTCACCTAACCGTGCATAGAGCACCTTCGAGATATCGCTCGTCACCTTCAGCACCGCTTCGTCGTGCGAGGTCTCAAGGACCGTGAAGCGCGCGCCGCTGCTCGTAAAGGTGGGCAAGCGGTCCCACTGAACCTTCACTTCTCGTCTGCTGAGGAGTGCGCGCGTGTGTTTCAGCGCCGCCTCCCGCGTCGGCCAGATGGCGAACAACTGGTCAAAGCCAGCCATCGCCAGCACCTTGAGCGGATACGATTGGAGGCTGCAGAGCTGGATGCCGCCGTTTCGCGGCTTCAACTGCTTCTCTGCCGCCAAAAGCGTGCGAATGCCGCCGCTGCTCAAGTAGGAGACGTTCGCCATGTCGATGACCACCGTGGAATCTTCAGGGGTAATAGCGCTCTTGAGTGCTTCATCCAGCTGCTCCGCGCCGAACGCGTCGAGCCGGCCGTCGAGCGATATCAGCGGGATGCTATCGATTCTTTCCACCTGTATCTCCATTTCGCGCCTCCCTTCCTGTCCTCTGTAGGATTTAAAGGGTGATCGCCTAAAAGTAATTTACCTTGATAATGCGTTGCCTCAGGTTATCGATGCGATGAAGGGGACGATAATTGTAACGGAGATAATGCCAGAGAGTTTGCAACGCCATTCCGAACTGAATAATTTAAGAACTAAGGTCAACTATCTCTGTTAAGGAAGGTGAAAGCACCATGAGTACGTATACTGAAGAATACCGGCAGAAGCTGACCACGCCTGATAAGGCTGTGGCGGGGATAGAGAACGGCAGCACGATCGTTCATGGCTTGACGACCGCTGAGCCGCCGGCACTGCTCGCCGCGATTGCCGAGCGTGCACGAGCAGATGAGCTGAAAGACCTCAAGATTTATTCGTTCAATCCGCAGAAGCATGTCGCCGAGACGGTCTTCGCACCCGATCTCTGCGATTGCATCCAGGCGTATTCCTGGTTCGTCAGCGGCTCTGACCGACCGAAGGTCAAGGTAGGGCTGAACTACTACGTGCCCATCTACTTACATCAGATACCGCGTCTCATCCACGATTACATGGAGATCGATGTGACAATCACCACCGTCTCGCCGATGGATAAGGCGGGCTACTTCAGCTTCGGTACCGCGAACGACTTCACCTCCACCGCGGCCCGGCACTGCAAACGGCTCATCGTGGAGGTGAACGAGCAGATGCCGCGCGTCTTCGGCGATTCGCTCATCCATATCTCCGAGGTGGACGCGATCGTGGAGAACCACGTGCCCCTGCTGGAGCTGCGGCCGCCCGAATCGAAGCCTGAGGATCAGGCAATTGGCGAAGCCATCGCCGAGCTGGTCCCCGATGGCGCAACGATCCAACTGGGCATCGGTGGCATCCCCAACGCCGTGGCCAAGTATCTCGAGGGGCATGAGGATCTCGGAATCCATACGGAGCTTCTGGTGCCCGGCATGGTCGAGCTAATCGAGAAAGGCGTGGTAACCGGTCGAAAGAAGACCCTTCATCCGCTTAAAACGGTCTTTACCGTTGCGCAGGGCACGAGTAAGATGTACGAGTTCATGAACGACAACCCGAGCATGGAGAGCTATCCTGCCTCCTACGTGCTCGACCCCTCGGTCATCGGGCAGAACGACAATATGATCTCGATCAATTCGATCCTCGAGGTTGACCTCCTCGGGCAGTGCAATGCGGAATTCCTCGCAGGCGCGCAGTTCAGCGGCACGGGCGGGCAGCTCGACTTTGTAAGAGGCGCGTTCAAATCGCACGGTGGGAAGTCTATCCTGGCCTTCTATTCCACCGCGAAGAACGGCACGGTATCACGGATTGTGCCGCGATTCAAACCTGGCACGATGGTGACCACGCCGCGGATGGATACCCACTATCTCGTCACCGAGTACGGGGTGGTCGACCTCAAGAACAAGTCGACGCGCGAGCGCGCGCTGGAGATCATTAACATCGCGCATCCCCAGTTCCGGGAGGGACTTCTGCGGGAAGCGGAGGACATGTACCTCATTTGAATTTTTTCCTAACTCCTGAGTGCAGCTACACATTAGTTTCCAACACGCTCGAATTTTCGCTCTTTATCACGTCGCCGCTGCCAGGACTAATTTAGTTTTTGCTGCACCTGAAGAATCGCGTAGCGTTGCAGACCGTATTAGTAGCTATTTATCGGAGATCAAGGCGGAAAATCTGAGATCAAAATCCACGACGAAAGAGTTTGAGTCCCGTATTACCGATATTGAGGCTGCGGAGAAAGAGATAGAGCGGCACAGGAAAACGGTGCAACAACCGTCCGATTAGAAGTTGCTGTGATTGATTTAGAAATCATCATCCAGAGTCTTTCGAAGATACTCTCCTTTTGGTGAGATATGGACCATTACCTCGATTACGTTAGGCACGTTTTGGGTGATTTGCTGACGTATCTTCTCGGCGATCTCGTGACCTTTTTCAATGGTGAAACGCGGGTCGGTTTCCGCATAGAGCTCCACGTATAACGCGCCACCCATGGTGCGGATGCGGAGGTTATGGATGAAGGTCACTTCAGGAACCCGTTCCGCCATCTCTTCGACCAGAGCAACGATTTCCAGCGAGGGTGAGAAATCGATCAGCTCTTTTAGAGCATCCGCTCCGATCTCCCAGGCTGCGTGAAGGATGAGTCCGGCGATGAGCACGGTCGTAATGGCATCGACGAAAACGAGCTGCGGGTAGATCACATGAATGATGACACTGAGGAGCACCGCTACCGAACTGACGGCATCGCTTCGATGATGCCAGGCATTGGCAATCAGCACCTGGTTGCTCAATTTAATCCCCAATCGTCGGGTTACCTGGAAGAGGAATTCCTTGGTTGTTACTGAGAGAGCCGCAACCATAGCAACGACAAACTGGAGCCCTTCAACGGTGGTTTGCTCGGGTGCGTGAAAGGCACTCACGATGAGTTCTCCACCGGCAAACACCAGCAAAAGCGAGACAAACAAAGCGCCCACCGTTTCGACGCGACGATAACCGTAATGCATGCGTTCGTCTGCTCCTCGTGCGCCGATTCGTACGGTTATCAGGGTGATAACGTCCGACACTAAGTCAGAGAGGGAGTGAATCCCATCGGCCACCAGCGCTCGGGTACCGGAATAAAGCCCAACGACTATTTTTAAAACGCCGAGAACCACATTGGCAACGATACTTGCTAGCGTGATCTCGGTTGCCTTTTCCAATCGTTCCTGAGCTTGTTGTCCTGCAGACATCTTACTTAACCTATTTTGTTCTCGACCGTCACTTACGTACGATCGTGACGTTTCACAAGCATTGTCAACACGTTCTTTCCGTCTCGGTACTCATAGGCGAGTTCATCCACCAGCGTCTTCATGAAGTGGATTCCCAGTCCTCCTATAGCGCGCTCTTCCCAATTTGCAGTCAGGTCTGGCGGTTGGGCAGTCGTCGGATCGAACGGTGTTCCCACATCAGAGATAACCACAACGATGTCTTCGCCCTTTTTGCAACAGACGAGTTCAATCATCCCCACCGTCTCGGCATCGGCGTACCCATAGTTGATGATGTTCGCGCACGCTTCGTCGACCGCGAGTTGCACTTGGAAGCTCTTCCGGTCATCGAGCCCGAAGGCGCGCATCGCATCCGTAATGAACTCGCCGATCCGTGCTAACTGCTCTGCCTTTGCCTCCACCGTGAGTTCGAATCGCTCGGTCATGCCTCCGCCTCCGCCGCACCCACCTTCAGGACCATCAGCGTGATATCGTCGTACTGGGGCGTATCGCCGCAAAAAGCTAAGACGGTTTCCTTTATCCGCTCTACCAGCTCTTGGGCGGAAAGACCGTGGCTCTCTCTAATAAGTCTGACGAGTCGCTCCTCACCAAATTGCTGCTCGTGCGCATCCACCGCCTCCGTCACGCCATCGGTGTAAAAGACCACCGCATCGCCGCTGGCCAGCTCGAGCGTCCGCTCTTCAAGCTCGATCTCATCCATCGCGCCGAGCGCAATGCCCCTTGCGCGAAGCATGATGAGATCGCCGCTCTTCTCCTCGAACAGTACCGGCGGGTTATGACCCGCGTTCACGTAGGTCAGCGTCCGTTTCTTCAAATCGAGGATCGCGTAGAAGAGCGTAACGAACATTCCGGACTTCGAATCTGCCGTAATCATGCTGTTCGCATCCCTGATCACCTCCGCCACACTCGGATTGTTGCGCGCGTTCGCCCGTACGAGCGTGCGAGAGAGGGCCATGAAGAGCGCTGCGGGCACGCCCTTCCCAGAAACGTCCGCGATCGTCAGACCCATTTTATCCTTCGAGATGG
Source organism: Methanomicrobia archaeon (assembly GCA_016930255.1). Classification (NCBI taxonomy): domain Archaea; kingdom Methanobacteriati; phylum Methanobacteriota; class Methanomicrobia; species Methanomicrobia archaeon. Next base: position 7,494 of record JAFGHB010000047.1, read on the forward strand.
GTATGAAATCGTAGAAATCGCCACCCACCTCTTTCGCCGGTAGGTTCAGCGCCGCGAGCTCGAAGCCGCGTAAGAGCGGTATCGCATCGGGCAAGAAGCTCTGCTGGATCTCGTGCGCGATCTTCAACTCCTGTCGCTTCCGCTCCAGCTCCGCCTGATATCGGTCGCGTTCCTCGGCCGTCTCGCGCTCTCGAATTAGGTTGGCGATGATGGTCGCGGCGAAGAACATGCCCAACGCGTTCGAGGAGATCATGGGCAGGCTCACTTCTTCCACCACCTGCAACGCTTCGGCAAAGGGTCGTGCGAGGAGCAGGGTTATGCCCATGTGGAAGGACTCCATGAGCGCCGCGAAGAGCACCGCGCCCGGAATGCCGATGAACTTTCGCTTATTGAGGAGGTAAAGTGCACCACCAAAGAGCCCGGCGAGCACCGTGGCGAGTGAGCAGGGGAGACAGGTGAACCCCCCCAGGAAGTATCGGTGCAGTCCACCGATCAATCCGGCGCCCAAGCCGATCATCGGCCCGCCAATCAAGCCGCCAACCATCGGGCCGAGGTCGCGGACATTCGCACGTGCGCCAAAGATCTCGAACCCCGCGTACGTGCCAAAGATAGAGAGCGCGCCCAGGATGAGAATCATAAATGCCTGGTTCTTGAGTGTGAACTTCCGCTCCAGTATCTCCTCGAAATAGCTCGTGCGCGTGAGGAGATAGGTGACCACGATGATCACGCACATCTTCTCCACGAGTAGTAGCAGGAGCTCGAAGATCGTGGACGCCATTTAAACCTCCCCTCCCCGGAATGCTTCGGCCGTCTCGTGGTCGGAGAACCTCGAGACCACAGTGGAGACGAGTACGGAAATCGCGTGATTCTGAAGCGTGAAATAGCCCGTTACGAGTGCGTGGAAATAGCGGGTGTAGGTGACAAGATACACCATGCCCACAAACATACACGCCTGTGCGATCAACTGGAGCACAAGTTCAAGAGCAGCAGACACCATCTTATCGCTTTAAAATTAACATTCAAATATAAAAGCATCGATCTACCCCTTCAGCAACCCCACGCAGGTCCACTTTGCTCAAATAGACCCATCTCGCGGTTCGCCATCCTCACAATACGTCCAATCGTGCACGGAGTTCATCCACGCCTTGTATCCAGCGATTCGATCGGGGGAGAGATAATGACGTCACTTGCGGTGGGAACCGCCTGCCCGCTCGCCTCCGGTGGTATCACTGAAAGCGCGCTTGGACGCTCTATCTTGCCATAGATGCTTGTAACAGTCGTTATTTCCACCTGCGGTCACACTCCCGTACCCGCGCTGCACCTCTTCACTGCATCGTCCTCTTCGTCGCAGATATCAAAGAGCTGGGTGAAGCCCGCGATATCGAAGACCTCTTTTACATAAGGCTTCAAACACGCTAGCTTGAGATCGCCTTCAAGCTTTCTCAACCGCTTCAGCGACGCGAGCATCACCCGCAGTCCCGAGCTGCTGATATACTCCACACCCTTAAAATTCACGACGATTCGCACGCAACCTCCATCGATCAGCGTGTTTATACTTCGCTCCACTTCGTTTGAGGAATAGGCATCTAACCGACCGTTCAGGGATATTATTTCCACACCACCTATGCTTTTCGTTTCTATTTCCATACTTTACCTCCTTCGTATCAACTCGTGAAAGTGACTGCTTATCCTATGTTTAACTATTTTTAAATATTTATGGTTCTTCTCCAACTTCAAGATGGCGTGGGGGGGGATAAAAACTCAGTGACTTGTATCTGTCTTGAGCAAAAGATGCCTAGTGCTTTTCACTGTGTATCGATGCGGTGTGCCTGCGTGCGTTCACGTTCCGTCTTAGCTGTTCGCTCTCTCTGCCTGCGCTTCAGAGAGCGTACCACGTGCAACGTCACTGAGGAAGGAATAGCGAGGGGCGTATTTCACTGTATGAGGAAATCGCATCATCGCACTCGTCAGCCTGCTCGGCAATCGCTGCTGTTGCAATAGTACGGAAGAGGCACTGAGTTTCTTCCCCCTTTCTTTTTTACAGGGAACCACCTTGAGTCTGTGGACATCAACGGCAAGCGGCACGAAGGGTGGATACCGGCGATTAGGCTGTTCTGAACCCGATGACCTCAACGGAAACAGAAATTATTTATCGTATATGGTAAAGTCATGCGGGGAGAGGGATTCGAACCCTCGTATCCCTGCGGAACAGGATCTTAAGTCCTGCGCCTTTGTCCAGCTCGGCTATCCCCGCTCCACTCACGCATCCGATAAAAGATGGATTTAGATACCTATTAATATAATTCAAAAGTTATATCCATCCAGTGAGTGGGTAGGAGAGGAAAGATGATTGGTAGAAGTGAGATAAAAGAGGTTCTTGACGGCTATGAACTTGATAAAGCGACTATAGGTGTCCTTGGATCACATTCCGCACTGGATATATGTCGAGGCGCGAAAGACTTCGGCTTCCGAACGCTGGTGGTGTGCCAGAAGGGCAGGGAGAAGACGTATGACCAGTATTATCGTTCGGACGGGTCATTCGGTGTCGTGGATCAGACCATTATCCTCGATAAGTTCCCGGACATAACCAATGAGCGCGTGCAGAACCAGATGCGTGAAAATAACGTCATTTTCATCCCGCACCGATCGTTCGAGGTCTACGTGGGCTTTGACCGGATCGAAGATGAATTTTTACTGCCGCTGTTCGGGTCGCGAAGTATGCTCCGGGCAGAGGAACGAGACGCGCCGAGGAACCAGTATTATCTGATGAAAAAGGGCGGGATCCCTTACCCCCGCACGTACAAGAGCCCGGAGGAGATAGACCGCCTAGTTCTGGTAAAAGCGCCGGAGGCACAGCGCACGTACGAGCGTGCGTTCTTCTTCGCATCCTCGCCCGACGAATTTTATACGAATTCCGAGCAGATGATCCGGGCGGGAAAAATAACGGAGGCCGGCCTGAAGAAAGCAGTAATCGAGGAATTCGTGATGGGTGCGCAGTCCAACTTCAACTATTTCTATTCGCTCTTAGACCAGCGGCTGGAGCTTTTGGGGACGGACACCAGGAGACAGACCAATCTGGACGGTATTCTACGCCTTCCCGCACCGCAGCAGTTAGAAGCCCTGAAGTACATGGGCGTCAAGGCCATTGAAGCCGGGCACATCGCCTGCACGGTGAAGGAATCGCTTTTAGAGCAGATATTCGAACTCGGCGAGAAATTCGTACAGGTGGCCCGGGACGAGTACCCGCCGGGGATCGTTGGCCCCTTTGCGTTACAAGCCTCGTTCACGCCCGGACCGCCGAAAGAGACCGCTGTCGTCTTCGATATCTCCATGCGCGTCCAGGGCTCTCCCGGAACCATGTTCACGCCGTATTCCGGCTACTACTATGGCGAGTCGCTCTCGGTGGGTAAGCGCGTGGCAATGGAACTCCGGAAAGCCATTCAACAGAACCGGCTGGACGAGACGGTTACCTGAGCTGAATGAATAAACAAATAAATGATAGACCAGCACGCGATCTGGGAGATTCTGGCAGGCTACGACCGTGAGAAGATAACGGTAGCCACGATAGGGAGTCATACCGCACTCCAGATACTGAAAGGCGCGCGGGACGAGGGCTTCAAGAACCTGGTAATCTGTAAGAAAGGTGCTGAATCTGTTTACCGCCAGTTTGGACTTGCTGATGAACTACTCACGGTCGATAATTTCAAGCACGTGCTGAATAAGGAGTTTCAGGACGAGTTAATAGCAAGAAATGCCGTGCTTATTCCACATGGGTCTTTTGTGGAGTACCTTTCTCCCGTCAGGATAGAGAACGAGCTCTTCGTGCCTATGTTCGGTAACCGAAGGGTGCTGGATTGGGAATCAGACCGCGATAAGGAGCGGGAATGGCTGGAGCGTGCAGGCCTGAAACTGCCTCGGGAGTTCAAAGACCCTGCGGAGATCGATCGGTTAGTAATGGTGAAGTTCCCGGGCGCTAAGGGTGGTAAGGATTACATTCTTGCCAGTAATCTGGCGGAATTTGCGGAGAAGCACAAGAAGCTGGAACTGAAGGATAAGGATCGGTTCACTATCCAGGAGTTCGTAATAGGAACAAGGTTCTACCCACACTATTTCTATTCGCCGTTAAATGACCGGCTGGAGCTCCTCAGTATGGACATCCGGTACGAATCCAACATTGACGGAATCGCCAGGATGACTTATATCCTCAAGGAGAGCCAACCGGAGCCGTCATTTGTCGTTACGGGCAACCTTCCGGTTGTCGTACGGGAGTCGCTCCTGCCCCGGATACTGGAGATGGGTCAGCACGTGATCCAGACCTCACAGGAGCTGTTCAGTCCTGGCCTGACCGGGCCGTTCTGCATCGAAACGATCTGCAAAGAGGACCTGGAGTTTATCGCGTTCGAGATCTCGGCACGAATCGTCGCGGGCACCAATCTGTACATCAACGGCTCGCCGTATTCGCACCTGCTCTACGAGGAGCCGATGAGCACCGGCAGGCGGATATCACGAGAGATAAGAGACGCACTCAGGGAGGATTCGCTTGAGAAGGTTATATACTGAAGGTTTATAAACGGTGAGGTAGGAATATCATATCTGTCAGTGAGTGGCGTTTTACAAATTAACCGAAGAGGAACCTGTGTTAGCACGTTCAGATAAACCCGAGGTAAAATGGCGAAAGGCGTAACCCTGGAGGACTTTTTGGATAGTGAGCCGGGCGAGGGTGAGGGCGTTGAAGAGGATTATGAGAAGACAGAGCGCCCGTTTGTCTTTATCAACGCGGCAATGAGCGCAGACGGTAAAATCGCCACGGTCGATCGAACGCAAACGCGAATAAGCGGCAGTAAAGATTTTGACCGGGTGTATTCGTTAAGGGCTGAGAGCGATGCGATCATGGTTGGTATCGGCACCGTTCTGGCGGATAACCCGTCGTTGACGGTGAAATCGAAGAAACAGCGCGATAAACGGAAGCGCATGGGCAAAGATGAGAATCCGTTGCGAATCGTGGTGGACAGCAAGGCGCGAACGCCAGTTGATGCTGATATCCTGAATGTGGGCGAAGGCAAACGGATCATTGCGGTTTCGCAGCAGGCGATTGTGGAGGATGTCGGTAAATTAGGCGAGAAAGCGGACGTCCTGGTCTGCGGCACGGCTGAAGTGGATTTGAAGAAACTGCTTCATGATCTATGGCTCCGTGGCGTACGCAGCGTGATGGTCGAGGGCGGTGCAAAGCTCAACTGGTCGTTGCTCTCCCAAAAGCTCGTTGACGAAGTTTATACCTACGTCGGGAATATGATACTGGGCGGTGAGACCGCGCCGACACTCGTGGACGGTGCAGGGTTTGGCGAGCGAGCTGCGCCAGTGAAGCTGAAGCTCTTGCGTGTGGAGAAGCTGGATGAGGGCGTGTTACTGAAATGGTGTGTGCTTCATGACAAAGAAGCGGAGGAGCCGAAAGTGGAGGAGGAGGAAGAAGAAATAAACATAGAAGAATTATTAGGAGCAGAATCGGAAAATGAAACTACCTGAAGGGATAACGGATATAAAGGAGCTTGCATACATCACGAGCCGGAAATTGGAGAACGAGCAGGGTGATAAGACCGGTATGGTCGTTGTGTGGCGCAAAAAGGGCGAGGAAGAGTTCGGTTACAAGCTCACGTGCCCGTACTGCGCGACCGAGCAGGAGTCACGAGTGGAGTTCAAACGGCGACCGTACCGGGTGCGATGCAATAACTGCGGCAAGAGCATTACGATCGAGAAGCTGACGAAGAAATAACTGTTCCTGCTGAGAATACCAAATGAAGCTCCATCATTTATTTGAGTCCGAGCTGCTTTCTGATTAGTTCTTTTGTCTGCACCATAGTCCGGTGCGGAATTTCATCTTCTATCATCAAGTGGTATGCGTCACGGATATTCTCTTCTAACTCTGCCAGAGATTCGCCCTGACTGAATACGCCGGGGACTTCTTTCAGTCGTCCGACATACCAGCCCTCATCGATCCAATATTCCAAGGTAAAATGCCGCAACATGCTCTGCTTCACCCCTTTATTCTTTCTTTTTTGGGTACTTATACTATTAAACGGAATGAATGTTAAAGCTACTGTGTGACCGAGATTGGTTTAAAAGCGTGAGAGTTCTTGCGTACGTATATCACGAGCAGGAATCGCGCGTAGTCTTCAAAAAGAGGCCGTACCGGGTGCGGTGCAGTAACTGCAACAAGAGTATAGTGATCGAGAAGCTGACGAAGAAATAGCTTTTTTGGAGTATCAAAGAGACTTCAGCAATTCTTCTGCTATCTTTACATCCTCTGCTCTTCCTTGCTCCTCAAACAGTCTCCTAGCAGTCTCTAATTCTTTCCGAGCTTCTTCCACTCTTTTCGTTTGTGAATAGAGGATGCCAAGGTTACCGTGCGCCTCGGCATAATCGGGATTGATCCGAATCGCCTCTTTGTATTCCGTTTCCGCCTCCTCGTTTCGCTCCAATTCCTTTAACAAA
>JAFGHB010000048.1 GCA_016930255.1 Methanomicrobia archaeon
CTATGGCTTCTAAACCAATCGCGAAAATAGTTTATTTCTATACTGTAATTTTTAACCAAAAAAGCATAGGTATTTAAGTGAAAAAAGCTTACTATATAATTAGAGAGGTGAAAAAAGATGAAAATTATAGCGGATAAAAAGGTGGTGAAAAAATCTTTGATACGATGTATAGAAACTGGACTGTCAACTTGTTGGGTGTTGAACATGAAACCATCAGATCTAAATCATGTATTCTGGAAATATGGTCTGATGTTCCAACTCAATGATGGACTTGAAGACTTTTCAAAGGTCGAGACCTAACGTGTAATATTTAACCCCTAGCCCAGTTATAGGTGCAGAAGCGAATAGGCAGGCGGGACACCCGATGTGAGGTCCGATGTATAAGCGCGTAATCGTGGAGTCCCACCGAAGACATAGGGTAGGGGGAAGATTTCATGTCGATCTTACCGTACTTTGTTAGGAGTGGAGTCATGAGGAAAATGAAACTAAGGCAACTAGTTACGGAACTTGAAACTGGTGGAGAATACGAACAGGCAAAGCAGGTAAGAGAAACATGCAGAGGAAACAAAAGAATGGTGCCAAATTTGGCAAAATGGTGGGGAATTTGGAACCCGAGGTGAGAAACGATGGTGGAAGACTCTTTGATAAGATGTATAGACACGTATGGAATTAAAAGCTTTTCCTAACGTGTAAGATCTGGTCTGGGTAGGTAGGGGAACAGCGATAAAACGCAGCACGGAATAGCTGCGTTCATTTAGCTGTTTTGGTTCCGATTCCTTGGCTTGCTTGGATTATAAAACAAATCTGGCTTTGGTAACCTCGTGGTTTTGGCCAAAATGTATTGTATTATCCCTAAAAGATGAGGGAATGGTGTATTAATCTCCTATTCCCTATGCTTTTATCCAGGATCTTCAATCGTTTTTTCGTTCGTATTCCATATCCCGCAAACCCAGTGATTTAGGTATTATTCTCTCTACCTGGTTTACTGACAGAATCGGGTATGTCTTAAACTTTATGTATGGTGCGTACTTCAAATTCTCCACGGTGATCTCTTCTTCAGTTCCTTCACAGATGGCGTATCCGCCGAGTTCGCCACCAGCAAACATCCCCCAATCCAGAGTTATCCCCCGCTTTAAGTCCTCTTTGACCCTGTTCACCAGCATAGTCTGATGACGGATTTGCTCTTCAGGACTCTCAGACATTCTGTTCGTATCTATTTCCCAAAGTGTTAGAAACTTTGCCATTTTATATCACCCCCTTTCTTTATCCTCCTCTCATCCATCTTTCTCAGATAGATGGAATATCCACTTGTTAACAGCCAAATTGGGGTTTTCAGCTTTAAAATTTTTGGTACAACAAGTTTTCCATATTCTACTGCTTTGATGTTGAATTTTCAAAAACCATGCCTTTTCCTTCTTATCCTCTTCGACAAGGGGCAGGTTTACTAGTTCTGAGGATTTTACTGTCCTCAAAATAACCACACTTTCAAAACTCCCTCACCGCTTCTTTCCGGGCTGCTTCAGGTTTCTGGTTTGTCGCAGCCATTAATGCCAGTGCAAGAACAAAAATAGCCTGCTTGTGCTCTTTCATGCTACGCTGGATCTGAAGGGGGGAAATACTCAGCTCTTTGTACTTCGTGAATTCGCAGTCCAAGCCTTTCTCTTCACAATACTTCATAAAATAAGCCAATAACATATGGAGATGTACCAGTTCTGTTTTTTTCATTACACCCACGACCTTTTAATTTTTTTCGGTCCCTTTATCGGTCACCGAATTTACGCTCTCTTTTTTAGTTCATGATACACAAGAAAAAATCGCTTTTTTATGAGAAAAAGTCGCTTATTTCTCGTTACCACTCACTAACTACTATAGCATTTCCATATATATAAGTCACCCCACAAAAGCTAAAAACAGGCACTCATTTTTACCTGGGTCAAATCTTCCCCCGCCGGTTCTTCCATAGCAGATTCGGGGTATTAAAACAGCTAAAACAGCAGATCCAACCGTAGAAAAATAATCTAGAACCTCTGATAGCCGATAGGATACGTAATGAGGGTTTCCACTTCTTCAGGTGAAACAAACCCTTTATTTTTCATCCGAGAATGAATGACAGAATTTAGCAGCGCTAATCAGAACAGAACAAAACAAGACGGTGAAGCCCATAAGATTCTATTTACTGTGCCAAAAGCATTTGCGTCTTGGATGAGCGGTTGGCGTAGCTTCTTTCGGTTGCTATCTCTCCGTTGCCCTTAACCCTACTTTCTCGTTTTCTCCCTTTCTTCCTTCTATCTGCTCCTCTAACTCTTTTATTAGACCCCCGTTATCAAAATGTTCGAATTTTGATTCGCAATCCTCACACCAGAAGTCCTGTTCCGCTGCTACTTCAAATAAGACACAGTGACAGTGGCATTGGTAAAACTCCCCGCTTCTTTCGTATTCAAGTTTCTTTCTTAATATATTTAAATCGTCATCTGATTCTTTATCCATCATTTTCTTGACATTATCGCAATTAAAACTCCACAAATAGGTGATCCAGCCGCTATTATCATCACGTTCAGTCCTGTATACGGCCATTCTGTTATCGTATAACTTGTAGAGAACTTTTCTTACAGAAGTGAGTTTGATATCGTTTAGCTCTGCGATCTCGCTTTCGGTTATTTCACCCTCTGGGACATTTTTCATTATCTTCAGTCCATCTTCCCCCATCGTTTTCCTGAAATATTCCCTTACTAAAAAATCATCTGTTTCGAACATTTTGATAACTCTCCATAATAATAGTTATAACGTCTGAGTAGATAAACCTTCGCACTATTTTTATCGGTATTTTTTTTGAAAAAGCGTAATCAAAGCCTCTTTCGTAGGCGCTTTGGATTTTTGATTAGCGGTGTTTTCCACGGAAAAAGCAAATTTGCTTATATACTTTGAGTACATAGTATGACCTGGTGATGCAAAAATGTCTGATGACAACGTGATTTATATCGGAAATAAGCCAGTGATGAGTTATGTCCTGGCAGTAGTGACGCAGTTTAACACCGGCTTGGGTGATGAGGTATTAATCAAAGCGAGAGGCAGAGCGATCTCACGGGCTGTGGATACTGCAGAGGTAGTCCGGAATAAGTTCATGCAGGGAGTAGCCGTGAAGGACATAAAAATGGGAACAGAGCAGCTCGTAGGGGAAAACGGAGATAAGATGAACGTCTCTTCGTTGGAAATAACATTATTGAAAGCAAACGCGTAAAGGTATTAGAATGCCTATCCAAGGCTGTATATGAGAGGGTATAATCAATCAGCCTCTTCTTTTTTCTTTTTTTGATTGACTCTTAACAGGTGGAAACTACAGGAAATTTTGATTAACCACTCACGTTGTCTCCGTCTTTAGTACTTCCTGCTCTGGTCAAAACTCTCGTCAGCGTGCCTGGTTACTCTAAACGAGGTTATTACGAAAAGAAAAAAAGAAAGATCGGGCGAAGGAGAACGTACATTGATTAGAGGTAGTTCTTGTAAACGCCCTTGAGCGAGGTGACGGTGATCTTCCCGTCGGCGGAGTTAACAAAAGCGAGCAATATTCGCTCGTTGAAGAGGAAGAAATCATCGCCGCATTTCTCCCGTATCTCCTCTACGCTCTTACTATCAAAGTAAAGCCGCTTTCCCCGTTCGTTCCCGGCTTGCTGCACCGAAACGACAAGTTCGATAATATCCCCTCCATCGTGTCCTGCATCAGTCATTTTATCTCCTGCCCATTTTATCGCATCCGTACCCACTTCCATATCGCCACTCAGTTCTTCTTCATCGGCCATTTTATCTTATATTCCCCTCGCTATTCTGCTTAATATAGGTCTGTTCTTAAAATAGCAAGCGGTCTTAAAAGAGTAGCGCGCGCAAATACCGAAAGGTTTTTATAATGATGGCCGACATAGATACTGACACCGGTGACCCAAAAAGAGTAGATGCAGAAAGTGTCACCGAAAGAGGCGAAGAAGGAGGCGGAGGCGAGAGCGAGGAATGGGAAGTAAATTCGTTGGTGCGTTGAAATGTTTTGTTAAACGCCCGGTGGACACCGTACGGATCATGTTGAGTTTAGATCAGTACGACCCGCGAGCGGTCGCATCAATAAAGGAGCAGTGCCCTGACATAGACGTGGAGAAATTGGGTGTTCACGTCGGTATCTTCCTGGCGGTTCTCCTCCTTGCCTGCGGTGTGCTGGCATATGTACTGGCGCTGCTCTACGGCATGGGTATGGTTTAAACATCAACGTCTCCTGGCGCTGCGTGTTTTTTTTTAAAAAAAACTCGTACGGTGCGGTGCATAGCACACATTTAACACCGTTATTACAGGTTATTCGGGTGCGTGGCTCTATCTGGCACCGTATAATCCGCACTGGCCGTTTCTAAGAACTTCGAGAGCACGATCATGGTATAATAAAAGATCACCAGCGCGAAGAATCGGAGATCCTGAAAGATGTAATCCGCGGGCACAAAAAACACTTCGAAATACGCCACCAGGCCTACTAGGCTATACCAGCACAATCCATAGTAAACGAGCGCGTAAACGTTTATGGTGCTGAGCGCAAGGGCAATCCCCTGGACGACCTTGATCAGATCCGGCTTCTCGCGCGCTTTCACGGCCACTGCGCAGATATGACCGAAGAGAAACCAGCCGATGATGAGCTGAATAATATACTGGCACGTGCTCTCCCAGAAGGTTACCGTGTAATCGAAGCTTATGACGGTCCGCCATAGAAACGCGATTCCGATCATCACCAGTAACGTTCGGTCATCGGTGAGCACTTTGAATACTGACGTTCGCAGGCTTCTTTCGTGTAGCGTCGACCGTGCCAGTAGGAACCGGTACTCCTCGTGTATCTTCTCCAGGTACGTTGTCGACCATAGTATCGCGCAGTAAAACATCACGAACGTCACGTACCGTACATTTCGCAAAATGAGGTCCAGCGGTGGGAAAACTTCTACCTGCAGGAGCCCATATAACCTCATCCCGTAGTAAATCATCACATAACTATTGAGCACGAACAGGCTGAACCCGATCCCCTGGTAGATCTTATTCGAAATCGGCCAGCGTGTCGGCTTTTGGGACAGAGCATACACATACCCTAAGAGCGCCCAGCCCAGTATGAACAGAGAAATACCCGAGCAGCAACATTCCCACGGGGCTTCTATCTCGTCTTGGCTTACCACCGCTCGCCAAAAAACCGCTATTCCTATTAGTACTATTACTATCCGTTCGTCTCTTAGTACCTCGGATACGGCTTTACTCATCTTCCTCTTTAACTATCAACAAACACACGATAGATAAACCTCTCCTTAAGCGAAAAGGCTTACAAACCCTCTCCTTTCTCTTTAAAAAGAAAAGGGTTGATCGATCTATCTTTTTGGATATTCCGGGATTACGCCATGGATTCTTCTTTCTTAACCAGGAACTCACACTCCACTGCTGCCGTTTCTAACCACTTCGAGAGCACCAGTGTTGCACAATAAAAGATCACTAGCATGAAATATCGTATGTCTCTCCAGACATAATCCAGCGGTACTTCAGCCTCGCCTCCTATGACTATTAATCTATACCACCGCATCCCGTAGTAAACAAGAGCATAAATGTTTACAGCGAATAGAGCGAGTGCAATGCCATGGTAGATTTTTACCATGTTTGGTCTGCTTACCACTCGCGCGGCCAATGAACTCGTGTAACCAAAGAGAACCCAACCCATTATGAAGATGGCTATACCTGAGACCATACTTTCCCAAGGAGCTATCTGAAACTTTGATGGTCCAAGGCTTATGACCGCGCGCCAGAAGAACGCTATTGCTATTATCACGATCGCGGTCCGTTCATCAGTGAGCACTTTGAATAATGTTGTTCTCATAGCTCCTTTACGCGTCGTCGGCACTTCCTCGGTGAGCAGCATATAATTATCGTGCATCTTCTTCAGATACCGCGCAGCCCATATGAGACCGCAATAACAGAGCACTAACATCACATATCGTACATCTCTTAGGAGCCAATCCAGCGGCACAAGAGCTTCCTCCACCTCTCCAAGGCTTGCTAATCTATACCATCGCATCCCATAGTAAACCATCACATAAATGTTTAGTGCGCTCAGGCTCACCGCAAGCCCTTGAAACATCCGATTCGAGACCAACCATCCCGTCTCTTTCCGAGACATCCGGTACAGATAAGCGAAGAGAACCCAGCCAAATATGAAAAGTGAAATGCCTGAGATAACACTATCCGGCCAAAAATCAATCTTGCCATCAAGACTTATCACCGCCCGCCATACAATCGCTACAATGAGTATCGCGATTAATGTCCGTCCAGACATCATCACGTCACCAAAAGAATCTTTTGTGCCCATTTGTATCCAAACCCCCCCTATCTTTCGGCCACCACACCTTTCTGTGACACCATCTTCATCTTCTCTTTTTGGTTCACCAGTGTCGGGATGTACATTGCCCACGACCATATAAATATCTTTCGGTTTTTGTTTTCTCCTCTCTGAAACCCCAAGCTCTATTGCGAAACTCACCTATAGAATGAGAAACAAAAAGAAAACCATCTGAGTGCGGTGCCCATGAAGATAGATGTGCAGGTCATGGTGGGTGGTAATGTAATTCTCACGTTTGAGAGGGTAGATGTGGAGTTAACGAGGGAAGAAGCGGAAGAATTGAAGCTCCTTCTTGAGGACGCCTTTGAGCGAGGTGCGCGCGAACTTCTTCTTATTGAGGTAAGCAAAAGCATGTAAAATCTGTTCCGTCTATTCGGTGGATATTAAGAAGTGGTCATCGCGGCGTTTCTATCAACTCGTTCTCTTCTTCTCCCTCTTGCCTTTTATTCATCCTTTCCTTACCTTTTCGTTTACACCAGTCATCTGAAAAGGGCAACGTCATCAAACGATCGCGCGCTGTTCCTCCTCCCACTCTCTCTATACGTTTGCGACAAAAGAGACGGACCAACTGACGACCGACGTCTTTTTGCGAAACCTCTAAAAAGATGAAGCACATCTCTCTACGTATCAAAGGCAAAAAATAGTGATCGGATAATGGGAGGGAGGATGATAATGGAGCAGCCAAATGTAAAAGGATTGCTTATTTTGTCTTTCACAGCAGCCTGTGCCTTCTTAGCGTTTTATCTCAGTGTTATCAAAAATGTAACCGTTGTTTATCCCCATCTGTTCTACATCCCGATCATGTTAGCCGGCGTCTGGTATCGAAGGAAGGCTACTTACATCGCGCTCTTTCTCAGCGCTGTTTATATTCTCGTGACGTATCCGCTGTGGGTGCTTGATCCAGATCTTTCGGTAAGTGTTCTTGAACGAAGTGCTATCCTTATCGTGGTGGCGTACATTATCGGGTTTGTGAGCGAGAAAAGGGCACAAGCGGAAGCGGAGCTCAAAGAGACGAAGGATTATCTGGACGACGTTATCAAGAGTTCTGCGGATGCGATTGTAGTGGTAGATATGGAAGGCATTGTGCGATCCTGGAACAAAGCGGCAGAAGGCTACATGGGGTATACCGCAGCGGAGGTCATAGGAACACACAACAAGAAGTTCTTTGCGGATCCTGAAGAAGCAGAACGGATAATGGCGATCGTGCTGCGAGAGGGGGAACTGAAAAATCATAGAACCATCGTGCTGGCGAAAGATGACAAAACCGTCTACATCAACATGTCGGCGGCATTGTTGCGGGATAAAGAAGGTGTTCCGGTTGGCACGGTCCGGGTGAGCAGAGATATAACGAAAGAAGTGGAGTTGGAAGAGAAGATAAAAGAGCGGCGGAACAACTTGAATTTGATCTTTGAGAGCATGCCGGACGGCGTGTACATCGTCTCAAAGGATTATGAAGTGGAGTTCATGAACAAGGTTTTGATCGATGAGTTTGGCGATCGGGTCGGCGGCGTTTGTTACCAGGTATTTCATAACAGAGAAGCGCCCTGTCCGCGGTGCAAAACTACCGAGGTCCTGAATGGAGAGACGGTGCGGTGGGAGTGGCGCTCTCGGAGGAAGAACAAGACGTATGACCTCGTTGAGACGCCCCTGAAGAATATCAATGGCACGCTCTCGAAATTAACCATCTTTCGTGACATCAGTGAGCGGAAACGGATGGAGGAGGAGCTAAAGGAGGCTAAAGAGCAGTATATGGCGATCTTCGAGCACACACTCACCGCTTTGTGTGTCATTGAGGAGGATAAAACAATCTCGCTGGCCAACAAGGAATTTGAGAGCATGAGCGGGTATTCGAGGGAAGAGCTTGCGGGCAAAAACTGGACTGATTTCATTGAGGCGAGGGACTCTGAAAGGGTACGGAATTACTGTGATGAACGAAGAAAAGGCGGAGCAGAAGCATGCTGTCTTTTTACGTTTGTGAGCCGCGAGGGGGCACTCAAGTACGTGAATGCCCTGATAGAGCCGGTTCCGGGGGAGAACCGGTGTATTGCCTCAATGCTCGACATTACGGAGCTGAAGAAGAATGAAGAAACGCTGCAGGAGACCATTGAAAAACTTGCGGAGCTGGACAAGATGAAGCTGGAATTCCTGAACGTGGCGTCCCATGAGATGCGATCGCCACTGTCGCCAATTATCGGCTATGCAAGCCTGCTGGAGCCCAAACTTACCGGTAGGGAGCGGGAATATATTCGGAGGATAGAGAAATGCGCGCGCGAACTCGAAGAGATGATCAATCGAATGTTAGAACTCGCGCGCATTGACGGTAGGAGGGTGGAGCTCAATCTCGAAGAGTTTTCTCTTCCGGACGTTGTGCGAAAGGTGATTAAGAACCTTGAGCCAGAAGCGAAGGCAAAAAGCCAAAAAATCTCCTTAGCAACTCCGGAGCTAAAAATTCAGGCGGATAAGCAGAAGACGGCCGCTATTTTCACTAACTTAATCTCCAATGCCATTCGATATACCGGTGAGGGGGGAAGAATAGACGTTATGGTTGAAGATAGGGGCGAGGATATCTATGCGTGCGTCGCCGATACGGGGATTGGCATTCCAGAAGAGCATTTACCAAAGATTTTTGGACGATTTTACATGGTCGACACCTCGTTGACGAGGAAGTCGGGAAGTCTTGGGCTGGGTTTATCTATAGTCAAAGAGTATGTAAAGTTGCACGGCGGTAGGGTGTGGGCAACAAGCGACCTCGGGCACTGGTCGAAATTCTCCTTCACCATGCCAAAAGAACAACTAACTAAAGGAGGTGAATGAGGTGAAAAAGCGGATTTTGATTGTAGAAGATGCGCTCTACATGCGAGAGATGCTGGTTGAGATGTTGGGAGCGGAAGAGGAGGAATACGAAGTGGTAGGCTTTGCTGTTAACGGAAAGGAAGCCGTGGCGAAGTATAAAGACTTAACGCCTGACCTTGTCACCATGGATCTGGTCATGGAGGAGATGGACGGGATTCAAGCGATACGGGAGATTAAAAAATATGACCCGAATGCTTTGATTCTCGTCATCACTGCATTGGGCACGCCGGAGCAGCGGAATGAAGCGCTGGAAGCAGGAGCAGATGAATACCTGTGGAAACCATTCACGGTAAAAAACCTCTCAGATATGCTTAGAAAACTGTTGAGAAAAGAGAAGGAATGAGCGAGGAAGTGGGTTTTGAGGAGATCGTGCGATCTCTCAGAAGGAGCAGAGTAAGGACTGAGATTCTCATGTATTTGTATAAAATCTATCCGGGCGCTTCGTATCCCGCGGAGATATCCAGGAACACCGGGATAGACTCTACCAATATCCTTGGCGGCTTGAGAGGGATGAGCAGCAGGTTCGGAGAGTCACATTCTCTGCTCAAGCAGGGGGTTGTGGAGAAGCTTGAGCGTGGAGACGCAACCTACTACCGGCTTTCAGAGCGCGGTAAAGCGTTGGTAGAGAGCCTGCAAGAGACTTAGCTAATCTTAGTCGCCGAATTTCGTATCGTACGTTACACGTTCTCGATTTTATCTGCTTTAAGCCTACAAGAAATACGTTCACATACTACAAAGAACCGAAAAGCTTTTAAGTACCTGCATCTATACATGTATATGTAGGTGCACATACACCTTTGGCGGGGTGGGTGAAAAGGGTATGTGAGCTACTATCCCTACAAGGGGTAAAAAAAGGGGGTGGAAGAAGAGAAATGGGAATAAAAAGAATCTTGAATACATGGCGATGTTTTGGTAAGAACCCGACGCTTGCGACAAGGGTACTGATGGCTACGGTAGCTGCAACAGTGTTGCCAGCCAATTCTGTCTGCTATCTGCGTGATTTGGAGAAAGCAGGGTATTTAGAAGATACCCAAACCTTAGCGATGGGAACTGCGATGCTGTATTCTATTGCGTTCACCGTGGCGTTTTCGTTCATGTATCTGACCTATGGCGTCGTGTGGTTTTAGGTAAAGGGGTAAAAAGGAGGAAAGAGCGAAATGTTTGATATGGGTGGCAAAAGGGGATTTGAGCGTTTATTTAGGTCTCTCAGAAGGAGCAGAGTAAGAACTGAGATTCTGATGTATCTGTATAACCACTATCCTATGGCGTTGTATCCTACTGAGATCGCCCGGGACACGGGGATAAACCCAATAAATGTCCTCGGCGGCTTGAAAGGGATGGGCAGGTTCGATACGTCAAGTTCGCTTCTCAAGCAGGGGTTTGTGGAGGAACTGAGTCAAGGGGATATACCCTTATACCGGCTTTCAGAGCGCGGTAAATTGTTGATGGAGCGTCTGCATGTATGACGTTTACGTTGACGTTGAAGGCCGTATCAGGGTCGATAAAAAAGGAGAAAGAGCAGAATGGTTGATATAGGGAGCATTGGAAGCGTACCTCCTGCGCTCATTTATCTTGCAGGAGCGGCATTACTCCCCTTGCTCGGAACGGGTAAGGTGAGGAAGGTTTATCTTATCGTCCTTGCTGCACTCGGATTGATCGGTGTGGCGTTGATAAAACCGCAAACGACCTGGGTATTCTCTGTTCTTCCGGGATTTGAGCTGACCTTCCTGCATGCCGATAGCTTGAGCATCCTAATGGGCTATATATTTGTGATAATCGGTGCTGTTGCAATTTTATACTCGTTAGAGCTGGTAAAAGAGAGCGGGGAACTCGTCTGTGGTTTGTTCTATCTTGGAAGCGCTCTGGGCGCGGTATTTGCCGGCGACTTCTTCACGCTCTACATATTCTGGGAGATCATGGCGTTCTCCTCGCTCGGATTGATCTGGTACAGCCGAACGGAGCGTGCGACAAACGCGGGGATGCGTTATATTCTGTTTCACCTGTTTGGCGGTTGTGCGCTGCTCGGCGGAATATTAATCCATTACATGAACACCGGCTCCATTGCCGTGGGCCCGGTCGAGCTGGGTATGGGCTATCTGCTGCTTCTTATCGGCATAGGCGTGAACACGGCATTTATACCGCTGCATTCCTGGCTACCGGATTCATACCCGAAGGCGACGATAGCAGGCGCGGTATTCATGTGTGTCTTTACGACGAAGACAGGAGTATACGTGCTGGCGAGGACCTTTCCGGGTGTGGAAGCGGTAGCGTATATGGGTGGTGTGATGTGTCTCTACGGAGTTGTATTCGCACTACTGCAGAATGACGTGAGAAAGCTTCTATCGTATCATATCGTCAGTCAGGTCGGTTATATGGTGGCAGGAATAGGAATAGGGACGTATATCGGGATAAACGGAGGAATGGCACACGTTTTCAACCATATCCTGTACAAGGCGCTCCTGTTCATGTGTATGGGTGCCGTGATATACGCAACGGGGAAACACAATCTCACAGAGCTGGGTGGGCTGGCGAAGAAGATGCCAATAACGATGATAACGTGTATTATAGCGGCATTATCCATTTCCGGTGCGCCGGGCTTTAACGGCTACGTAAGTAAGGGCATGGTAATCCATGCTGCTGAATTAGAAGGGATGCACGTGCTTGCGCTGGCGTTGATTATGGGCTCGGTCGGCACGGCTTTGTCCTTCTTGAAACTCACGTATTTCACCTTTTTCAGGAGCAACGACGAACTAGCAGCGAAAGAAGCACCGTGGCCAATGCTCATCGCCATGAGCGTTACCGCGTTCCTGTGCGTTGCTCTTGGCGTGTATCCGCAACTGCTCTATGGAATACTGCCGTATGCAGATGTGGCGTTCCACTACCATCCCTACGCACTGGGGCATACGATACTCACCCTGGAGTTACTGATGGTGACCGCAGTGGGATTCGTCATGCTCCGATCCGTATTCTCACCACACGAGCGCGTATCCTACGACATAGATCATCTGTACAGGAAAGCGGGCCGGGGCTTTATATGGCTCTGTGAACAACCGTTAGTGACCGTTGCTGATTTCATAGACAAGGGCTTGTTGAGAATTGCTGATGCTCTTGTGTGGTTCGGTAAGAATCCAACGGCGGCGTCACGAGTGCTGGCGGCTATGGTGACCGCAGCGGTACTGAGACCGTTCACTTATACGACCCAATACGAGCAGGATTTGGAGCGACTCAAGCGGCTGTCAGCAGAGGAACCAGTGGTAAGCGTAAACTTAGGAACCGGCGTGCTGCTCGTCGTCATATTCTTCACGCTCTATCTGATCGTTTATCTGACGCACGGGGTGTTCTGGGTTTAGCCAGAGTCAGCATTAGCAAAGAGCAGCCAAAAGAAACCAAGAATAAAATAAAAAATAGAAGGTGGGCCTGCTTCATCCAATCCAGCAGGACCCGCTCTTTACCATTCTCGTTCAAACGCAACCCAGGTTTCCGTCGTTGAGACCACTCTGCTTTGGTCAAGGAACGTTTTAATTACGTTGGGATCGGTAGCCTCATAAATCCACACCGCATCATACCGACCAAGTGTGAGATAGACGTGCAGGAACGTGACACCCTTGGGTGGCGATTTAAGTAAGGTGTCGCCGAATTTTTTCGCTTCCTCAGCCATGCCTGGATTGATTCTCACGCAGGTTATGAATAGCATCTTTTTTTATCACCTCCATAGTAATCAAAGGTTTGTTCACATTAATAACTCTCATACCGTTCAAACAATCACTACCTAAAAATGGATACTCTTAGCCACTTTGGTTCAATTGCACGCACAGCCCGCTCGTTTATGTTTCAATAGAAAATGCAATGCTACGTGTGTTTACTCAGAACTTATGAAACGACGTTATTTACCGCTATCTCTACCAGCTCGTAGATATGCAGCGAGATCGTGTTTATAAACGGTGCGAGCGTTTCGACAGGCCTCAGAACGAACGCTAAAAAGAAGATAACGGAAAAAATCGCCGTTATCGTTAACGGGATGAGCATGAACAGAGGCGCCTCTTGTATCGTTATCTGTTCGGATGCGCCTTCTGGGTGCTTGAAGAACGCGGTGTGGATGATAGGGAAGAAATAGACGACGTCCAGCAACGAAGCTGCTAGGAGGACAAACAGGAAGATTATCATGATGCTGCTGCCTTCTAACGAGCCGAGGCAGAGATACCATTTACTTATGAACCCAACCGCGGGCGGAATGCCGCACATTCCCAATGCGCATACGGAGAATGCGAGCATCGTTACCGGCATGGTCTTTCCTATGCCGCCCATCTCACTTATGTTCTTCTTCCCGGTAGCGACCAGTATGGCACCCGCACAGAGGAAGAGCGTTATTTTCATGTAGCCATGAAACGGGATATGCATCATTGCGCCTCGCATGCCGTAGAACATTGGATTCTCTGCAGCTATCGAGGGCAACAACGCCGCACCGAGGATGATATACGCGAGCTGGTTAATAGTGGAGTACGCAAGTCTTCGCTTCAGGTTGTCCTGTGCAATGGCGAACAAATTGGCAACGATCATGGTAAAGCCCGCGATACAGGCGAGCGCCAATGCGAGCGTGAGGCTCTCGTCTAGGAAATATACCTCGCGCATCAGATCGACACCATAGATGTAGCCAACGATCCTGACGATCCCAAACACGCCCGCCTTCACCACGGCGACGGCATGCAAAAGCGCACTCACCGGCGTTGGCGCGACCATCGCGGTCGGCAGCCAGGAGTGGAACGGCATCCACGCAGCCTTCAGGAATCCTAAAAGGAAACAGAAGAAGAGGATTACCAGTGTCAAACGAGATGCAGAACTGAGCGCAGCTATGCCGCCGTTCGTGAAATCGGTTGTTCCGGTTAGATAATAGGTCATCATCACGGCGAAGAGGAAGAATACGCCGGAGGTGAGCAGATACGCGAAATATTTGCGGCCTGCGCTCAACGCTTCTTGTGTCTGATCGTGAATGACCAGCGGATAGGTTGAGACCGTCAGGATCTCGTAAAATACGAACATCGTGAGCAAATTCCGGGACATTGCAATGCCTAAAGCACCAGCAATGGCAACAGCGAAGGAGAAGAAGAACCGTGTCTGTGCATGCTCCTTCAGCGACCGCATATAGCCTATGGCGTAGAAGGAAACTAAAATCCAGAGCGAAGAGGAGGTGAGTGCGAAGATCAGACCGAACGCATCCACTTTGAAGCCGAGTACGACTCCTTCAAATAGCGTTTCGAAGAACGTGAATTCGATAACTTCTCCCGCTAGAATCGTGGGAATCATCGATAGAACGAGCGAGAACATCGCTATTCCTGCTGCTATCGTTACTCCTTCCCTAATATTCGGCCGCTTGCCGAACAGCAGTATCAGAGGGGATGCAATTGCGGGGCACAATATAACAAACAGCGGCGTCATCAGTTCCACCATCTTCTACGGCAACACCTCCACACCTAATTCCGCGAGAGCATCGGTAATTAACGGCAACGGCAGCTTCGTGAGCCATAGAATGCCAACCACAATGCAGAGTGCTGCAAGGATAAGCGTTGGAAGGAGCATGCTCAGCGGGATCTCGGCTTTCTTCGCGTCGCCCTCGCCGCTGTGTGACTCGCCCTCGCTCTTTATGAAATACATGCGCTCGATCACGCGCCAGAAATAAACGAGGTTAAGAAGACTGCTGAGCAGTAGCACGGCCACGAATACGTATGCGGACCACGAGAAGACTTCCGTAGCCTGCAGTGACGCGAGAATTAAGAACAGCTTCGTGGCAAAGCCCGCGCTCGGAGGCACGCCGATCATGGAAAGCGCCGCGATGGTAAAAGCAGCACTGGCATACGGCATCTTCCGTCCTAAGCCTTCAAAATCCCTGATGTCCCGCAGACCGTACTTATAAATAAACGCGCCCGCAGCCAGGAACAAGCACCCTTTCATTATCGCATGATTCGAGATGTGCGCCGTAGCACCGAGGAGTCCCCATGCGGAGATCGGCGAAAGCCCTATTCCCAGCACGATGTATCCCATCTGCGAAACGCTGGAATAGGCAAGCATCCGCTTCAAATTGTGCTGCACAATCGCGAGCATGGATCCCGCTATGATGCCTATCGCCGCTATCCAGCAGATGGTTATATCCACACCCACGTAGCTTCTGATGAAATCGAGCGTGAAGACGGAGTAGATAACCCGTATAAGCGCGTAGGCAGAGACTTTGGACATCGTCGCGGCAATGATCGCGCTCCCTGCGGAGGGGGCATAGGTGTACGCGTCCGGCTGCCAGATATGGAGCGGGAAAAGTGCTATCTTTATACTTAAGCCGACGGCGAAGAAGACAAACGCCGCTTGTACTAATCGGTTCCCGTATAGAGGCGGCAGCAATATCGCGAGGTCCGCTATATTCGGTGTGCCGGTTACCGCGTAGAGGAACCCGATGCCGAGCAGGAAGAAACAAGCGCCGACGGAACCAAGTACGAGGTACACAAAGCTTGCTTTCAGTGCTCTTCCGCCTGCAGCGGCGATTAACGCATACGCCGCCAATGAGGAGATCTCCAGGAATACGTACATATTGAAGATATCCCCGGTCACGATGATCCCGCACAGTCCGGTGATGAGGAGTTGATACACGATATAAAACGGGACGATTTTATCCGACGGCAGTTCCTGCTCGACGCTCCGCTTTGAATAGATAACGCAGACCAAGCCCAGAAATAGAATGACGATCAGTACGTACGCATTTAACGCGTCTATAACATATTCAATTCCCCACGGGGGCATCCATCCGCCCATTCGGTAATGGATCGTTCCGTTCGTCAAGACCTGATTGAGGATGGAAAGAGCCATGACGAGTTGCAGGAGAATAGTCGCGGTGGAAATGATCCAACTCGATTTCTTGTTTACCAAGCCAGCAACGAGGATGGTAAAGGCAGAAATCAATGAGATGACAATAACAAGTACGGGAAAATGCACGGTCACGAGCACTTTAATCACCCCTTATCATCCTTTTCCCCCTTTCTCCCTCCCTCTCTATCCCACTCGCATTAATCCAATCTTGAAAAGCGATACTAACACTTCAGCATACTCCGCATATGTGCAGAGACTCATATATAAATTTCGGTTTCGATTTTTGTCAAACTTTTGGAAGGAAGCCCACAGATTTTTTCTGACGTAGGTTGGTGGCAGGCTATGCATCTCAGATACGCGAAAAGGACATACGAGGGACTAAAAGAGCAATGCTTAAAAATGATAAAAGATCTTGATTATACGGGGAGGTGTGGGGTGAGTGAAGGAAAGATGGAAAAAAAAGTGCTGAGGGGATTGCTCATACTCCTTGTGTGTGTGGTCTTGGTGGTATCAGCAGTATCTGTATTTGTATTACATTCTGAGGATTTAATCGGCGTTCTGTACGGCGCGGCAGGCGTTGGGCTTTTCATGCTATTCGCGAAGGTGCTATCCTTGATACAAAAGGAAGGGAAACAGGATGACTGACCTTACCATACCTCCTTTTCTCATATTCTTTCTCGGCGCTGCAGTAATTCCGTTGCTTGGCAAGGGCCGCGTGAGGCAGATTTTTCTCGTCGCTTTAGCGCTTCTTGGCTTGGCGAGTGTGAGGCTGCTCGTACCGCAAACAGGTTGGGTAGTGTCAATTCTGCCGGGAATTGAGTTGACCTTTTTGCAGGTCGATAGGCTGAGCTTGATAATGGGGTATATCTTCGCACTGGCGGGTGGCGCTGCGATCATCTATGCGATAAGCACGGTGAAGGAGACAGGGCAGTACCAATCCGGGTTGTTATACATGGGCAGTGCATTGGGCGCGGTATTTGCCGGGGATTTCTTCACTTTGTACATCTTCTGGGAGATAATGGCGTTCTCCTCGCTTGGCCTGATCTGGTACGAGGGCTCGAGGCGGGCGCGGGATGCAGGGATGCGGTATATTTTGTTTCACCTGTTTGGCGGGGCTGCGCTTCTCGCGGGGATAATCATTCATTATGTGAATACGAATGACATTGCCTTGGGTCCTGTGGAGCCCGGCATGGGATACTTTTTGCTGCTCCTGGGTATAGGCGTAAACGCGGCATTCATACCGCTGCATACCTGGCTGCCCGATTCATATCCCAAAGCGACGATCGCAGGCACCATTTTCTTATCGATCTTCACGACGAAGACGGGCATATACGTGCTTGCGCGGACGTTCTCGGGCGTGGAGGCAGTAGCGTATATGGGCGGCGCGATGTGCCTCTACGGTGTTATCTTTGCGATATTGCAGAACGATGTGAGAAAGCTCCTCTCGTATCATATCGTGAGTCAGCTGGGCTATATGGTGGCCGGGGTGGGAATGGCAGCGGGAATAACGCACGAGATAGCGCTAAACGGAGCAATAGCACATCTGTTCAACAACCTGTTGTTCAAGACGACGTTGTTCATGTGCATGGGCGCGGTGATCCACGCGACGGGCAAGAACAACCTCACGGAACTCGGCGGACTGGCGAGGAAGATGCCGGTGACGATGATAACGTGTGTCATTGCGGCTCTTTCTATCTCCGGTGTGGTGGGCTTCAATGGCTATGTGAGCAAGGGGATGGTGATTCACGCGGCGGACGTGGGCGAAATGCCCCTGCTTGTAATCGCGTTGACCCTGGGTTCGGTAGGCACGCTGATCTCATTTTTAAAGCTCACGTATTTCGCATTTTTCAGCAGGAATGAGGAGATAGAAGCGAAGGAAGCGCCGTTACCGATGCTCGTGCCGATGTGCGTTACCGCTTTTCTTTGCGTTGCCATCGGCTGGTTTCCAAGTTTGCTTTATCGGTTATTGCCGTTCGAAGAGGCGGCGTTTCATTACCACGCGTATGAAGCGGGGCACACAATAGGCGTTTTGGAGTTGCTGCTGATGACCGTGTTTCTGTTCTTCATGCTCGGCTTCTTCGCGCCGCACGATAAGATCACGTATGACGTGGATTATCTTTATAGGAAGGCAGGTAGAGGCTTTTTATGGTTCTGCGAGAAGCCGCTTATGGGCTTTGCCGTTGCCGTGGAGCATGGGGTATTGAGGATTGCGGATGCCTTCATCACGTTCGGTAAGAACCCCCTGAGAGCGATACGAGTGGCGATGGCCACGATAGGCGTAGCGCTGATGAAGCCTGTTGTTTTCCTGTTTGAGCTGGTAATAGAGCCGATCTACCGATATTATGAGCGCGATCTGGAGCGGGCGAAGAGTCAACCACTTGAAGAGCCAATGACAAGCGTCAGCATAGGAACGGCAGTACTGCTGGTACTGCTCTTTTTCACGTTATATTTGATCGTCATGCTTATACATGGGTGGCTTATAGCTTACAGTATGGTATGGCTGTAATCTTTCTCGGTAGTACTGTCAGCCAGCGAGCGTATGGACTAGATGGGGAAATAGATGATCACAAAAGAGCTGATAAGGGATGTAACGCTAACGATTTTGAAGCGGGCGGAGACGACGTTACCGGGGGCTGTCAAAGTTGCACTGAAGCGTGCATACGAGCGGGAGGAGGGTGAGATTGCACGAGCGCAGCTGGCGGCGATGCTGGAGAATGTCGCGTTAGCGGAGGAGCTGCAGCGACCGATATGTCAGGATACCGGCCTTCCGCTTTTCTTCGTGCGGCTTGGCGGTGACGGAGATTGCAACGTCAAACTCGGCGATATAGAGGCCGGCATACGCGCGGGCGTGGCGGAAGCGACGGAAGCGATCCCGCTGCGATCGAACGTCGTGGATCCGATATTGAGGACAGGAAGCAGCGGGAATATCGGCGATAAAATACCGTATATCACTTATACCGTTGCCCCTGAGGTGAATGGTATTGAAATAACGGTGTTCCCGAAAGGCGGCGGCTCGGAGAATATGGCTGCGTTTACGATGCTCACGCCGAAGCAGGACGCGGAAGCGGTGGAAGCGATACAGAATTTCATTCTTGAGATGGTGGTCAAAGCGGCGGGCAAGCCGTGTCCGCCGACGATCATCGGTGTGGGTGTCGGCGGCTCGGCAGATGTAGCGATGAAGCTCGCGAAGATGGCGTTGCTACGACCGGTGGGCGAGCGGCATAAAGAGGAGCGACTCGCAGCGGTGGAAGAGGCGATCCTGAAAGCGGTGAACAATACGGGCATCGGGCCGATGGGCCTGGGCGGTAAGACGACAGCTCTGGCGGTGCATATAGAAACGGCAAGCACGCACATTACCAGTTTGCCGGTCGCCGTGAATTTCCAGTGCTGGGCAGCGCGTCAAGCAACGGCAAAAATAGCTCCCGATGGCCGGGTAGAGTACCTGTGAAGAGCAGCGCAACCGATTCCCGAATTTTTCAATCGGCCGTCCGTAGTTCAGGGGGTGTCCTTCGTTTAACATGTTCATAAAAGGAGAACTCGGCGGTGAAGGGCATTCGGTTCTTTTTTTCCTCTTGTATTCGTAACCACTTATCAATACCTTTCACCTCAAAGATACTATCCCCTAACCTAACCGTTCTCCCCAGGAATGCGGGATTGCTCAGGATTTCTTTCAGCTTGAATTTTGCCCATGCTTTCTTTTCTGCCATTTTTAACTCCCTTCCGTGTAGTCGTCGCAGTGCGTACACTCAGCACACCGCTTACTCACTATATGCATATATCTCTACATATGCACTTAAAAGCCTTTCGGTTTCTTGTCGTTCGTGGCACTGTTTTGCGTGGTGTAATTTTCTTCGAAAATGGGCTACGGGACAAGCGAAGGTGAAGGAACATGAGGAGGAAAGTGAGCGATAGATACCGCGTGTTTCGCATCTCAGCTCAGGCATTTTACCTCAGAAGGGAGATAAAGCTTTAAGTGGTAAGATAAATTGTTCGACATAGCCACAAAAAAGCCTTTAAGCTGACTGTTACGCTCCTTTTTATAGCCCGTTGATGCTGCTGTTCGTGATGTTCGTGAGTATAGGGAATGGAAAATGCACCTGAAAGTGGAAGAAGCGGATAAAAGCGGTGTGGTTTCGCTGGAAGAGGCGATAGCACGGAGAGAAAAAGCACGAAGCTGACAAGAAAGCAGGTGTCGCAATTACTGTGGGCGGCGGGGAAGGCGCCTTCTGCGGGCGCTACGTACCCGCTCGACTTGTATGTCGTTATCGGGCAGGATTGCGTAGAGGATGTGGGTGCCGGCGTGTACCATAGCGCGAAGGGCTATTTGACGCTGGTCAGGGCGGGCGATATGCGAAGCGGCTTAGCGGTTGCGTGTTTGCGTCAGATGTTCATTACCGAGGCTCCGGTTTCGTTCGTGATTGCAGCCGAGTACGAACGGACGACCGGGGTATATGGCGAGCGTGGCGTGCGATACGTGCTGATGGAAGTGGGGCACGTGGCGCAGAATATCTGTTTACAGTGCGAGACGCTGGGTCTGGCGACCGTAACCATTGGCGCGTTTGATGACGGCAGGGTCGCACGCGTCGCGAATCTACCAGGAAAGCATAGACCGCTCTACGTGATGCCTGTGGGCGTGAGATGAGTGCAGAACGAATGGCGATGCTGAGCTAAGGCTAAAAAGACAACTTTCCATACGAGGGAGGAGTATCCCAGCAATGAACCCGATTACGCCGCTGATACGGTGGTACGTGAAGGTAGAAGGGACGCCGAGTGGTGCCGTGACTAGTGGGAAAATATCTCACATGCCGGCATATCCGCCATTACTCACGTTAACCTCCCTGAGTGATACTTGTGGCACCGTACTTACAAACGTTGCGATGTATGCGCATGAATTGTTGAGCTGGAGTTGAGGACAAGTAAGGCTTCTTATCAAAAGCTTTTTAGGAGTGCCATTAACGACCAGCGCTGGGCGATTCAAAAGCTGGAGGGGGAAAATAATGAGAGAAGTGTTATTTTGTTACGTTACGAAATCAATCGCTCAGAATTCTGATTTTTTTGCTCGATATTTCCAAATTGTATCATTGGGATTATGAAAACAGATAACACGATCCCCTCTTTATAGGGAATGGGTAAGACCTTCACTTTAAATCGTTCATCTAGTAGTCCCTCGTTTGCCTGGTCTTCAATAATAGTAATCTGATCACTTTTTAGATGATACAAAGGTTTGATTTCTCCGTTATCTTCTATTCCGTATAATATACAATATCGAGTTAATTTTCCATCTATAGTATATCGTTTAATTGTAGGTATCAAGACATCACTAACAAACTTACTAGGTTTTGTTCTAACAGCATCGGCGGATTTAAATTCCAAATACCCCTCAGTACTAAATATCCACCCTTCTGCAAATTCGTATTTTAACTCCGGTACAATTATACCTTCCTTGATAAAATCAAACAAGTGTCTAACATGTATATTCCTCGTATTCTTTTTCCAAAAATCGCAAAAACAATGTTGTAGAACAATTTTTTCTTTTTTACTTGCGACATCTTGAATAATATTTAGCAAAATATTACTAAAATCAACCAATTCTCGATTTATCTGTACTTTATTGTAAATATTCAAACATCCTATTGTTACTGGCTCTAATGATGTATCTTCCCCTGCATGCCAAATTTCTAATTGAACATTTTCAAAAATACTTTGATAAAGTCTATCTACAAACCCCTGTAAAGGCTTTATTCTGGGATAGGATTTTGTAAAAAAGCATATCGTGTATCTCAGATGCTCCTTATTAATAATAGGGCTTTTCCCCTCCGGTGTGATTTCATAGACCTTTTGGAGATTCTCTTCATATCTATATTTATTTTCACGAGGAAAATCGTCAGATAGCGTAGAGCTTGGATTTATCAGTTCTTCGAACTTTTTCCTATAACCTTTCAGATTTTCTTGCTCGGTAATATAGTAATCATAAAACTCCATGAAGCTCATCTCTCTCCTAAAAACTTCTGCGGTTATTACTTTTCCATCAGTTCGACCGATCCTTATGCTTCCGGTGGGTGAGAGCCTGTTTTCAGCCATTATTTCCTCTAATTGTTCTATCTCGACGGGTAATTGGATGGGATACGGAAATGCTTCTAGTTCTACAGTTAAAATAATACTGCCTAATGTGTCCCATGTAACATCTTCGGGATTAATGCCCCAAAACTCGGCATGACCTTTACTCCACGTTCTATTATGTTCAAAAGCAGAAAATGTAATCCTCCCATGTTCATTCTTTATAATTGCAGCTCTCAATACATTTTTAGGATGTAAAATTAACTTTACAGAATAAATTTTATCTTCTAACTCTGCTAATGAAGGGTCTTTTTTACAATGTACCAATAGCATCGTATCTTCTAATAAAAGTACACCAACAATATGTTTGTATTTCTCCCTAGATCTTGTGTATAAACTATATCTGAATGTGTTTAGTAAATCCTCGACAATATCTTCTCCTCTGTCTGGATATATTTTTCTAATTCTTTCAATCCATTTTTTGACGGAGGAATTCTTTGGACTAATTTCAGAAAATAACAATCTCTCTCCTGTGATTTTTGACTCAAGATTTCTTATTACTTCTCTAATAGTTGAACTATCATCTACCTCATAAAAATTCATTTTATCAGCTATTCCATCCTCAGCTCTTGAAGCCCATTTTTCCCAGAAATATAATTTAGCTTTTTTTGAGCTTGATGTTACCCTCTCAGAATCATTTACCCCCATATCCTTTCAACCACCTAATTATCTCTACAGTTCTAATAAATAAAATGAGATATAAAAATAAAACTTTCCCATGTAAGCAGCTATCTTTATGCCATGCCATTCTTTTCTTTGAAAGGGTTGTTCTTCGCCGTTAACCTCATACATCCGCTACTGCCCCCCGCCATTTCGTTTCGTATACCAGCGCAAACCGCTTTTCAGCCTCAAACGCCTCCTCGTTCGTTATCGTAACGTAAACCCGTTATCCAGCGCGAACGCCTCTTCTCGCGTCACCCTCCGTTCCAAGGCAATCCCTCCCTCCTTACTCTTACTTCCACATGAGCCGTCCATTTTGCTTTGCTTTACGTTGCACCGGGATTCCCTCATTTATATATCTCACCAGAGGCTATCTATCTGAAATAGATAGATGGCAATCGAGAAGAAGGCACTCATAGAGATAAGCACTATTCTACTTGCAATAAAGTTCTTCGCCTTTATCTTAGCCCCTGCAGCCTGGCTGGTCCTGCACAATCAATTCTGCGACATCGTTACGCTCTGGAACCGCTGGGACGCACCGCATTACGTGTACATCGCAGAGAATGGTTACACGGCAGTGGGCGAAGGGCGGTATTTCATCGTCTTTTTCCCGCTGTACCCGCTTTTGATACGGCTCGTCGCTTCTGTTCTGGGTAACTACGAGGTCGCTGCGCTCGTTATCTCGAACGTTGCCTCGCTCTTAGCCGGCCTCTACCTCTACAAACTCGCGCGAATCGATTATTCCGAGAGCACGGCACTGAAGAGCGTCTTTTATCTCGCCATCTTCCCCACCTCGTACTTCCTGATCGCGGGCTATACCGAAAGCCTCTTTCTGCTGCTGGCGATCGGCAGCTTCTATTATGCGCGGAAGGCGAGATGGTCCACGGCGGGCGTACTGGGCATGCTTGCCGCAGCTACGCGAATCACCGGCCTTGTTCTCCTCCCTTCTTTGCTCTACGAGTATTTTTCACAGCGCTCGAACCCCGGATCGAGGCGCGTAAGGGACCTCTTTTTCATCGCACTGGTGAGCCTCGGCTTTGTCTCGTATCTCATCGTGAATCATGTGGTATTCGGGGACGCCTTTGCGTTTCTCGCGGTACAGCACGAACACTGGTACAAGCATCTCGCTCCACCGTGGGAAGGCCTCTTAGGTGCGATAGGGAGTATTTTCTGGCGAGATTCTGCGGATAAAGTACTTATCGGGGTAGCGGAGGTCGTATTTGGCTTATTTGGCTTCTTTTGCATTGCTTATGCCGTCATTATCAAATTAAGACCGTCCTACACTGTTTATATGTTTCTTACGTGGCTTGCGGTAACTTCAACCAGTTACTGGCTGAGTACGCCCCGGTATCTGCTCTCCCTGTTTCCTGTTTTCATCATGTTTGCTCTCATTGCGGATAGGCGAGAAGAGTGGTTCTACGTACTGACCACGGCGTTTCTGCTCTTTTTTAGCTTCTTCCTCGTGCTCTTCACGCAGGGCTACTGGGCGTTTTGACCCCGTAAACCTGCCATTTCTCCCCTGCTATCTCCTTTTCGTACATCAGCTCGAATCGTGTTTCGTCCTCAAACGCCTCCCCGATGATCGTAAACCCGTTCTCATCAGCGAACGCTCGCTCGTAGGGCCCGATACAGACGTAATCCACGCCGTAGTTCTGCATGACGGTAAAATCACCTTGATACATCGCTTTCATATCCTGTTTTCGCGTGATCATGTCCGACCACGGAATCCCGTGCGACCACAGCCAGCCTTCATAGCCCATCACTCGTGGCCGTCCCGTTAACGATGGTATCGGATGGTTGTGTGCAGTTCCGGTAAGGAAGACGGCATCGGAAGCGGTGTTCTCACGTATCCAGTCGGCCATTGCGATCTCGTCACCAGACCAGACCACGTAGGTGTTCTGTATCATGTTCGCGTGCGTCACGACGCCGAATACCGTGGAACCGATGAGCAACGCAGCGAGCGCTATGGTCACGATCGATTTACCCTTTTTTGATGAGTCGCGTAACCAGCAGAGCGCCAGCGGCGCTATCACGGCCGTAAGCGCGAGCCAATGCAGGAAGAGCTTGTAATTGTCAAAGTACCAGGGCTGGAACTTCACGAGGTTCGCAAGCACGAAGAGGAGGAGGAAGGGGAGGTAAAAGATGCGTGTTTCGCGGTTCGCCTTGGCTAAGCCTAACGCCATGAGGACGAGGAGCGCGCCGGCATTGAGCGCCCAGAACGTCTCAACAAGCATGGCTGATTTTACAGTGGACAGTACCGCAGGGAAGAAGGAAGACCAGTCAAAACCCATAATCATGTCCCTGCTCGTATCCGCCCAGCCGGGGAAGAAGACGAAGAACCCCTCCGATACGCCGGTTCGTATAAGCAGGACTTGCGGTAACGAAAGGAGTAGCAGCGGTAGAAACAAAAAGATGAGGATTCGCCAATCGCGTTTTGTTAGAAGATAAAACGTAGCGAGGCAGAACGCGACAAAACCAGTCGCCATAAACGAATGCGCGTGAATGTACGGCAGCAAGCCGATGAGCGCACCGGCAAGGAGCAGCTCCTTGTGCTGCGCTCGCGAAGAAGATGTCCCCTCGGGGTGATCGGCGCATAACGCGCGGAAGAGCAGCAGATACACGACAAACGAGACCGCCATACCAATGAGCGCGGTTCGTTGGGGCATGATTACCGCGTACATCGGGTTCAGGAAGTGAATGCCTATGGATTGGAGCCCTGCGGGGAAGCCAGCGAGTATGAAGATAACCGTCGCGGAGATGCCTGCCCATTTCAGGCCGGTTAGGCGGCATGCGAGGCAATAAAGCAGGCCGAATAGGGAGAGCTGGAATAAGACGTTCGGAATGAGGATCGCACTTCTCAGGGTCAAGCCCGCGTGCATCAAAACCGCGGAATAGAAGTCCATGATGAAGGAATAGTGCGTCTTTACGCCGAGGAACTGCGGATTATCAATCGGGAACGCGAACGAGTCATGATAACTAAAGGAAGTGATGAGCGAGGTATGCCAGGGATAATCGGCCCAGACCGTGTGAAACGCGTAGAGGCTGCCTGCGTCATCCGGTCGGAAAACGCCGTAGAGGTTCATGAACAATACGTACAGCAGAAGACCGATAAGAAACGATAAAGAGGTTCGGTCTTCGTGCCAGAGTGCGCTTAATGTACGCATCAAATCGCTAAAAGCCCATTTACCTGACCTGTTCGTCCATACGAGAAGTACAATCGCGACGAAAGCGCAGAGACCGATGCAGAGGAGGATACTACTGGCGTTCAGCGACTTCATGAGAACGGCGATGAGGAACGCGATCCATAGCGAGAGCGCGTGGCCAACGACGAACGAGCACAACGCCCGTTCTAAGCTTTCAAAAGGGTAATCGAGCAGGTAAGAGACGGAAAGACCGAGTAAAAAGCTCACCGCGATGAATAGTAGCCAAAGGAACATGTATCTCCATTATCGTCGCGGGGTTTTAAAGATTTTCGCGGCGTGCCAACGCGGCGCGGGGGGAGGAATTAGAAAGATTTAAAATATACCGTAGCGCATTAAGATAACATACTTCAGTTAATCATACCCTAAAAATGAGAGCATTCAAAGATGACTTAGCGCGCGAAGGGAAGTTAATCGAGATCGAACGCGACGTATCGTCAGAATACGAGGCGGCTGCGCTCTGCGCGGAGTTTGAGCAAAAAGGTCGGCCTATATTCTTCCATGCTGTTGACGGTACGCATAAGGTCATCATGAACGTGCTGGGCGGCAGGGAAACGCTGGCGGATGCGTTAGGTATCTCTTCCAATCAGCTCGTGCAGTTTCTGGCGGCTCTCTCGGAAAGCGGCGATTCTGAAGGCAGCACCGTGAAGATCGTCGAGGATTCACCGACGAAAGAAGTGGTGAAAACACCCGATCTGACCGAATTACCGATCTTAACCTATTTCAAAGGCGACGGCGGCGCGTACATCACCGGCGGGATAGTGGTTGCGGAATTGGACGGCGTAACCAATGCGTCATTTCACCGGATGCTCGTCCTGGATAAGAATCGGGTAGCCGCACGGCTTGTGCCTTCCCGGCACCTGTTCAAGATGCATCGTGAAGCGCTCGAGCGAGGCGAATACTTGAAAGTCGGGATCGCTATCGGCGTGAATCCGTTGATTCTGTTAGCCGCGTCGACACGGGTACCACCGGGGCAGGAGTTTGAATACGCATCCTTACTGAAAAAGACACCGGTAGAGCTCTTCAGATTGGATAACGGCATCGCAATCCCGCACGCTGAAATCGCCTTCGAAGGCTTTATTAGTGAAGATACAGCGAAGGAAGGCTCGTTCGTGGATATCACCGAGACGTACGACGAGGTACGCAACGAGCCGGTCATTACGCTTACCAGGATGTATCACCGCAAGGATCCGATTTATCACGCGATCCTGCCGTCAGGACGAGAGCACCGGCTGCTTATGGGCGTGCCGTATGAGCCGCTGATCTTCAAGGCAGTCGAGCGTGTGGCACGGGTGACGAACGTTTTTCTGACCGATGGCGGCTGCTGCTATTTGCACGCCGTCGTACAAATAAAGAAAGAGAAAGAAGGCGAGCCGAAAAATGCGATTATCGCCGCGTTTGCTGCGCATCCCAGCCTCAAACGCGTGATTGTTGTTGATGATGATATTAATATCTTCGATCCGACCGACGTGGAGTATGCGTTAGCGACGCGAGTACGCTGGAACGAAGATCTGGTGCTTATCCCTGATGTAAAGGGCTCAACACTCGATCCCTCCTCTCAAGACGGGCTGACAACGAAGGTCGGGATCGATGCGACGAAGCCGCTGGTCGAAGCGGAGAAGTACGAGCGCATCGTAAAGAACGCGCTTGATTCTGTTTGAACGCATACCAGACACAAAACGAAACGCATAATCGCGATTTTGGTCTATTAATTCTGTTAAAACGTGATTTGTGATAATGTTTCCATTGTCAAAGAAGTTCGCTGAGGCAAATTTGGAGAGAGTGCCCTAAGGGCACGAAGTCTTTTACACTGTGTTAGTCGCTGTTGCTTGCGAATCCCTTATCAATTCCTATTCGGAAAGTGAATGAATTGCTGTTTTTAGTTCGATAACTTCCAATGGACACTCAGACCAATTATGTTCCCAACACACAATTACATCACAACCATTGGGATCGTGTCCGTGGTTTCGGAAATCACTGCTACGATATTCGAATTCAATCCTTACACGTTCCCACTCATCACGCTTACGATTCACCCTCCGTTTCGCTTCACAATCTGGATAGCTGGTTCTGACCGCTTCAACAACAAAGCCAAGCTCAAAACAGACCATCCCAAAGAGAAAAACCACTCCTTGTTCATTGACAGGAGCATGTTGTAAACCACGAAAGTTCAGGAAAGACCCATAGGTCGTTAGTCCAAGGGAATCCCACGATGCAGGTTTTGCCTTTCTTTTCTCTGCGGGAATGCTTTCCTCTGCTTTATGAAAATTAGTCGCACTTGGTAGGTGGTTTAAGAATGGAAAGCCTTCCCCTGACTCTTTTAACCAAGCCTTGAATGCCAAAAGGGTGTCGTTCCATTTTCCGAAGCGCTTCCTGTAAACATCGGCGCTATATTTACAAAGCTTATCGAACTTCATCCGTGTACATACACCGCCGAATTTCACGAATACGTCTTTCATCTCCCGGAATAATTCAGCGTCATCAATTCGGCTAACGTGAGTCGGAGTTAACCCCGCAGCTTCTACAGCCTCGTTCCAGCTATCAAAGTATTTATATATCTGCCACTCGGAAATACCAGATTTGGACTTGAACTCCGATTTTGAGACAGTGTCAGATCCAATTTCTCTGGCGATTCTTTTGATTTCCTTTACGATAGTTTCTCTGTCCATATTAAATCCCTTTTTCCTACTTGCAAGCAATTGCGGCTAACATGTTACATCCGAACCTGGTTCGTATATCCCTCCAATCCGGCGATATATTAGAATGCAGTTCGCATATACTTTCCTGTAGCGGAACAAACCTTCTTGCCTCGCTCATTTTTTATTTACTTCACAACCTGAATTTTGTACTAATGTTGAGCGTTCTGGAATTGGCCGGCTACTGTAGTATCATCACTTCACGATCTTGGTGATATCGATCTCGATGATGTCCTCGGCACCCATGCTCTTCAGCTTCGGGATGAGCACGTTCACCTCATGTTTGCTCACGACCGTCTCCACCGCGTAATACCGGCGGTGATTGTTCTCGGAATCGTACAGTTGCGATATTGTAGGTCGTTTCATCGCCGGAAGCACCTCTATAACCTGCTTTAAGAGGTCTTCAGCAACGTTCATGCTCAGCAGGGCCTTACCGCGCGCTTCTAGCACGCCCGAGAGCAGCGTCCGTATCTCTTCCATCTCCCGCCGCTTCGCCGCGTCTCGCCATGCATCCTTGTTCGCAATCAACTTCGTCGATGATTCCAGTATGGTAGCGATTATCCGCCAGTTGTTTTTCCGCAGGGTCTCGCCCGTCTCCGTCAGCTCGACGATGCCGTCCATCATGTCCTTCGCCTCCGTCGCGCCGTACGAGAAGAACACCTGCACGGGAATGCCCAGCTTCTCGAAGAATGCCTTGGTGAGGTTGGGATATTCCGTGCTGATTTTACTCTGCGGCTTCATGTCCTTCGCCTCCTGGATCTCCGTTCGGTCAGCCTGCACCGCCAGGACGATATTCACCGTGCTCTCCCGCTCCGCCGCTTTGCTGTACTGCATATCTGCTATCTCCACGACGTCCGAGCCCCGCTCCTCTATCCAATCCTTACCGGTGATGCCCATGTCAAAATAACCTTTCTCAACGTATTCCGGTATCTCCTGCGGCCGGAGTATCTTCACCTTCCCTATTCGCGGATCCGAGATCGTCGGGTTGTACTCCCGGCTCGTTACCTTTACTTCGAGGTCCGCCTGCTTGAACAACAGCAGCGTCTGCGCTTCTAAACTGCCCTTCGGAATCGCTATGCTTATCATCTTCCTTACTTTACTATCCCCTTTTCTCTCTTTACCTTTAATTTACGTATTGAAGAAAGGAACCGCGAGACGCTTACCTGATGAATATCGTAACTGAAGAATGAACGAGAAGACGAAACAATTCGTGGCGCGTAGATTCAAAGCCTATTACAGAAGTGCAAAGATAGCCCCGCCTGAGGAGTTCTGGATGCGTGAGTGGGGCTTTGTGCTCTTTGACCCGAGCTATCCCGCGAAACTCGTGATGCGCAGGCATACCTCGTTCGCCACGAAGGACGACCTGGCGAATTACCTGCGTGAAAACGCCCCGGCCCATGCGTACCACTCCGCTGCGGTCTACCAATATCCCACCGAAACGATGGCGAAAAAGGGCTGGCTCGGCGCTGACTTGATCTTCGACCTCGATGCGGATCATATCGTTGACGAAGCAGAGCTCCCACGATATTCCTATGAGGATCTGCTGGCGCTCGTAAAAGAGGAGACGCTGAAGCTGATCGACTTCTTAACCAGCGATTTCGGATTCGCCGACGACGATATAAAACTGGCATTCTCCGGCTCGCGGGGCTATCATGTCCATATTCATACCGGCGGTGTCCGCGGACTCGGAAGCAGGGAACGACGTGAGATCGTCGATTATGTCTCAGCGACGGGGCTCGACATGAACAGTTTCTTAACCAATAAGACTGCTGATGTTGATGACCAAACAGTTAAGTTAATTCTAGGTAAGTATGTTGAGGTGGAAAATGAAGTTCCAATCTTTAAGAAAGAAAAATTCAGGAAAAAAAGCGGCGATTTACAATTGATCGCCAGCAAGGGATGGGGAAAAAGACTTCAAAGCGGACTGGCGAATTTCATTGCTGAACTGAGTGGGCTTAGTGAGGAGGCGAAAAAAAAGAAACTGAACGAAATAGGGATATCAAAAGAATCAACAAAAAAGATGGTAAACATGACAAAAGAGGGAGGGATGGCAAAGAGATTGGAAAGAATGCAAGAAGGAAAACTCGGTTTTTGGCCTACGCAAGCATGGGATAAAATAATAGCGGAGGAGAGTGTTAAAAGCGCTGATCATGTGGATGAACCGGTCACGGCGGACATAAAACGGCTTATTCGGCTGCCCGGTTCATTACACGGCAAATCCAGCTTGAGGGTGAAGCCGTTAACGGTCGAGAGCTTTAAGGCGTTCAACCCGTTGGTCGATGCAGTGGTCTTTGGCGATAAGCCCATTGAAATACGAGCCACGCGTAACTCGTCGATAAAACTGAAAGGCGAACAATATAAAGTGGCGGAAGGCGAAATCGCGCAGTTACCGGAGCACGTTGCGCTTTATTTCCTCTGTCGTGGCGCCGCGGAACTCACGTGAAAAAGAAGCGAAAGTGACTTTTCTTAGTAAAACGTCTTTCTTTAGAGAGTAAGTGCGATGGATATAGAGACGCTTGGCGCGGTCTTACGCAAGGAGAAAGACACGGGATCACTGCAAGAACTACCGGGAGATTTCTGCGAGGATGTGAGCACCTACCTCAAAAGCCTGGAGGAGGAGAGAAAGGAAGCGGATGAACGGCGAAGCGGGCGGAGCGAGTATTTGGAAGACGAGATACGGAGTGCAACGGGAAAAGTGGAGGACATAGTCAGAAGGCGGATAGGGAAGATCGTGAAGCTCGCCAGCTCGGGCATGAAAACGCTACCGAAGGGCATGTTAGAGGAGGAAGAGCGGATTTTCGAGGGTGTCAAGCGTTACGTGGACGAAGGCAAGGAGCGGATATTCGCACTGATGATGGGCGAGTGCGAGCAAGAAGGCGAACGAGAAGGTGTGCGGGAAGAAGGAGAAGTCAAAGAAAAGGGAGAGGAAGGAGAAAAATCTTCGTGGCATATCCTCAAATCGACTGAGCCATCGCCTGCCAAAGACCGTGATGAAGATCTCCATATCGTTCGGATCTTAGAGGACATACCAACCTTCATGGGCACGGACGGAAGAATTTATAAAGTGAAAAGAGAAGATGTTATTATGTTACCGAAGACCAACGCTGAGATCTTGTGTAAGCGAGGGGTTGCAGAGCGATTCGAAGGAACAGAGGCGAATAAAGGGGGTGTACACGAAATAGAAAAATGAAGATGCCAAAGCACATGCGGATCTACTGCCCATTCTGTGGTAAGCATACCGTACATGACGTGGAAAAGGTAAAGAAGGGAAGAGCGTCTTCCTTAAATTGGATCGTACGACAGAAGAAACGGCGATCAAACATAGGTAATATGGGTAAATTCTCGAAAGTTCCCGGTGGCGATAAGCCGACCAAGAAGGTCTTCCTCCGTTACCGGTGCACGGAATGCAAGAAATCACATCAACGGAAAGGCTTCCGTGTTGCTAAACTTGAATTGATGGAGTAAAAAATGGAGAAGAAAACGGATAGCAAATTCTTACGGGTCAAGTGTAACGATTGTGAAAATGTGCAGGTCGTGTTTGACCATGCCTCGACGCGTGTGAAGTGCAATGTCTGCGGAAGCACGTTAGTTGAGCCACGAGGCGGAAAGGCGGAGATAAAAGGCGATATAATCGAGGTTCTTCAATAGATGGCACGTGACGAATGGCCGGAGCGGGGTGAATTAGTCGTTTGCACCGTAAGAGAGCTTGAGAATTTCGGTGCGTTTGTTTCCCTCGAAGAATATGGCGATAAAGAGGGCCTTATCCACATAGCGCAAGTCTCTTCCGGCTGGGTGAAGCATCTCCGCGATCACGTGCGCGAGGGGCAGAAAATCGTCTGTAAAGTGCTCCATGTGGATGAACGGAGAGGGCACATCGATTTATCCTTAAAAGCGGTAAAAGACAGCCAGAAGCGGCAGAGGATAAAAGAATGGAAGAACGAGAAGAAGGCGAAGAAGTGGCTCGCCCTCGCGCTCGCTGCGCCTACTTCTCAACTTAGCCTGAGCAAAGAGGAGCTTGAAGCGGTTGAAATAGTCTTGCTGGACGCGTACGGCAGTCTGTATGATGCATTTGAAGATTTCGTACGGGTGGGCAAGGGAGCCGTGCTCGAACTTGGGATAACGGCGGACTACGCAGATGCCATATACGAGGTTGCTTGTGCCAATGTCAACCTCCCCTCGGTGCAGATAAACGGGTATGTCGAGCTCAAGTGTCCCCTGTCCGATGGCGTGGAGCGCATAAAGGCAGCGTTGACGAAGGCCGAAGAGGAGTTCAAAACGAAACTCGCACGTGAAAGCAAAGCTGAAGATGAAACGACGAGCGACATCACGGTGGAATGCTTCTATATCGGTGCGCCGAGGTATAAGATCCGTGTCAAAGCTCCGAATTACAAAGAGGCAGAAGGCGTCTTGAGCGACGCGGCAAATACTGCTATTGAGGCGATAAAGGGAAACGAATGCTCCGGGAAGTTCTACCGCAATCTGCCACAGTAAGTAAGGGTAAACGATAAAGCCACCACTACGCGAATATTTTTACCATCATAAGCGTTTGTTTTTGGAAGGTTTTAAATAAATGAAGTCGAAGATAAGGAGATGTGAGGTGTGTGGAGAATATACCTTTATGGAGGTCTGTGAGAAGTGTGGAACGGTGACGACGAATCCGAAACCGCCGCGGTTCTCCCCTAAAGATCCTTACGGGAAATATAGAAGGATGATGAAATATGGACGAGATAGAGATACATGAGTTTAAAGAGGTGAAATTGCACAAGCCTGTGATGATAGAGGGGCTTCCAGGCGTAGGAAACGTGGGTAAATTGGTGGCTGAGCATCTCATACATGAACTGAATGCGGAGAAG
Source organism: Methanomicrobia archaeon (assembly GCA_016930255.1). Classification (NCBI taxonomy): domain Archaea; kingdom Methanobacteriati; phylum Methanobacteriota; class Methanomicrobia; species Methanomicrobia archaeon. The sequence continues at coordinate 33,626 of JAFGHB010000048.1, forward strand.
ATACTGGAACTCTTCTCATGGCATTTTCCCCCTCAGGTATTGGTTAATAACGATGGCACGGTTCGTTTGAGTAAAAATGAACTTTATGCCTGCAAATCGAATGAGCAGGACTTATTGATTCTTACCGGTGACCAGCAGAGCGTGACGAACGAGGGGCATTATCTGATCGCCGAGACGCTTCTCGACATCGCGGAGCAGTATAAAGTCTCCCGCATTTACACACTTGGCGGCTATGGTATCGGTCAGCTTGTGGAAAAGCCCACGGTACTCGGCGCTGCGAATGAAGCTGAACTTGTAGATGAGATGAAGAAATACGGCGTGGAATTCAGGGATGAAGAGCCGGGAGGGAGCATAGTAGGAGCTTCAGGGCTTTTATTAGGCCTTGGACAACTGAGGAATATTCCTGCGGTGTGTTTGCTGGGTCTCACCTCGGGTTATTTGGTAGATCCAAAGAGCGCCCAGGCAGTCCTCTCAATATTGTGCCGTGCTTTGAATCTCAAACTGGACATGCAAGCCTTGCAAGATCGTGCGGAAGAGATGGAGAAGGTCGTCGAGCGCCTGAAAGAGATGGAGCAAGCGCAGGTGCCCCGAATGAGAGAGGAAGAGTTAGGCTATATTAGATAGCCAGCCAAGTGCTGCGTGCACATAACGTGCGTGCGTACCTACGTGCGGTCCGTGAAGTAAAATAAAAAGATAGAGCACCTGCCTGCCCTGAGCTAAGCTAAATAACTACCTATCGACGCGTGCAGTACAATCTCTACGTATGATTCGCTCCCGATTTGAGTGTTATCAGGCGGACTCGGAGGTGAGCACTTTCAGCGATGCCGGCATCTTGACGACGTCGCCTATCTTTATCCCCACAACGTATTCCAAATCCTTCTCCTTCGCGATGTCTACGATTCGCTGCGTGATTACGCCATCGAACACCACGCTATTCGCGTTCTCGCTCGTCTCCTTTAATTCCTTCGCGAGGTCACGCACTGTGGTCTCCTTCAGTACCCTCTTCTCCTTGTCCAACAATCGGGCCTTAAAGGTGCCTTCGAGTTCTTCGAGCTGAGATTTAAAGGGATTCGGCGTCTTTTCCTGCTCCTCTTTTGCCGTTTTGGTCTTCTTCCGCTGTATTATCCGCTTCGCCTCGGTTTCCTGCTCCTTCTTATCCGCAGCGTATTCCTGTTGCTCTACGGGAGTCTTGTTATGCAGTGCTTTCATGATCTCCTTGTACGTCATGTCCTCAACGCTTCTCCCCTCTGGTGTCGCCGCGATATAATCTACCTCAGCGACTTGTAACAGCTCCTTGAGGATAAGGTCTCCGCCGCGATCGCCGTCTACGAAAGCCGTAACGGTCTTCCGCTTGCTCAGTTTATTGAGCACCGGCGAGATGTTCGTGCCTTCCACCGCGATGGTGTTTTTAATCCCATATTTGAGCAGATTCAGCACGTCCGCTCTGCCTTCCACTACCAATATGGCATCCGAGCTCTCTACATTTGGCCCCGCGGGCAATCCCTTGTAATACGTAATCTCTTCCATTCTCACCGCCTGCTTCACTTCGTTCACCATCATCTCACTCTCTATGCCTTCCTCGATCGCTTCGTGCATGAGCTGCTTTGCCCGATCGGTTATCTTCTTCCTCTTGGTCGCTCGTATGTCCTCGATCTTCTCAACCTTCACCTTCGCAATGCACGGGCCCACTCGATCGATGGTCTCCAGGGAAGCCGCCAGTATCGCGGTCTCCACCTTATCTAAACCGGAGGGTATGAGTATCTCCCCACTCGATTTCCCGCTTTTCGACTCCACGTTCACCTCTATTCTACCTATTCGACTGCTCTTCTGCAAGTCTCGCAGGTCTAATTCTTCGCCCAATAATCCTTCCGTTTGACCAAATATTGCGCCCACCACATCGGATTTCTCAACGAAACCCTCTGCTGTGATGTTAGCATGAATAACGTATTTTGTTGTATCTACATCATGCATTTTAGTTTCCTCCTCTGAAGTTTCATCTCCTTTATTTTTTGACTTTGCCATCGCCATATCTATCCTGGCACCAAGATTATCCCAGTTATATATATGTTGTGGTTGATAAAAATAAAGCTTAGAATTTATGCACCAGCAGGAAAACAGAGGGAAAGGGCTCGGGCGCTGGATTTACCCGGAATGCTGCAATCAAACAATTTAAAGGAGCTTAAAAACGCAAATCCGAGTTAAAAATGAGCGTGCAGTTACAAAAGTCCGATTGAGAGTGCAAAAGACAAAAGGGATGGGCTCGATGCGATTCGAACGCATGACCTCCGCCTCGTGAAGGCGGTGTCATAACCAACTAGACCACGAGCCCTTTTACTCCAGTCTTATAAAGGATACATCATGATTTGATTTAAATAATTTTCCTTTTGAGGGTTATGGATATGATTAGAGACAAGGGCTGCGCGGAAGCGTGAAGATACGGCTATGGTAGGCAGGTAGAGGTATCCTTAATCTTTGGCGGTTGATTGATTGAAAGGGAATGGAGGATAAGAACTAAATGAAGCTGGAAGAAATAAACGGCGGAATTTGTGCTGTGAAGGGCGTAAGGGCGTATGGCGTAAGAGAGGGGAGCAAGGGTTTAGCGCTCATAGAGGGTGAAGGAAGCGCCACGGGCACGTTCACGACGATCAAGACGCAAGCAGCACCAGTGAGATTTACGAAAAAGCAGCTCGAGTTGTCAGGGCGGGTAAGTGCAATAATCGCCAATAGCGGCTGCGCAAATAGCTTTACCGGCGAGCAGGGGATGCGGAATGCGGATACAATGGCCGCGCTCGCTGCTTCATACTTGGGTGTGGCTAAAGACACGATTGCGGTTTCTTCTACCGGCCCCATTGGCATGCAGTTGGATATGGACTTGATAGAACGGCAGCTCGAAGAAGTTGCAGAGGGGCTGACATCCGAAGTCGAGGGCAGCACAGCCGCAGCGAAGGCCATCATGACCACGGATACCTTCCATAAAGAGTCTGCGGTCCGCATCGCTACCGGGGATACGGAACCGGTGGCAATAGGCGGAATCGCAAAAGGTTCAGGGATGATCTCGCCGCATATGACTACCGCGACCATGCTTTCGTTCATTTATACCGATGCTGATTTGGAGGGCGATGTGCTGAGCAGGAGTCTGCAAGAAGCCGTGGACAATTCGTTTAATATGACCGTGGTGGATGGCGACATGAGCACGAACGATATGGTTCTGCTGGTCGCGACGGGAAAAAGCGGCGGTAAGATAAGCGAGGAGGATTTCAAAGCGGGGTTGACGTTCGTCTGCCAGGAGCTTGCGAAGCAGATCGCGCGTGATGGCGAAGGGGCAACGAAGTTCATCGAAGTGCGGGTAAGAGGAGCGCCGTCCGACGCGGATGCACGAGCGGCAGCGCGTGCGATAGTCCGGTCACCGTTGATCAAAAGCGCGGTTTTTGGTGAACGTGCTGATCTTACGTGCGGTCGTATAATAGCGGCCGTCGGAAGCGCCGTTACCACCGAGGATATTGACCTGGATGGGATCTCAATAAGCCTGAAAGGTGCTAAGGGGATTTTAGCAGTGGATAACGGCGAATTTATAGATCTTTCCGGGGTGGAGCGTGACATACTGAAGGCGAAGGAGATCTTCGTCGACGTTGATCTGGGAACCGGCGGAGAGGCGGAAGCGACGGCGTGGGGGTGCGATTTAACCTGCGATTACGTCAAGCTAAACGCAGCCTATCATTAAACTTAACTTCCAGCTTAAAACTCATTCTTTCACCCCCTTCTTCTCATCACAACCTCTCGTATTTTTCTTTTCACTCCTTCTTCGCCATGATGGATAGCATCTTCGTTAAACCATAGCACTTCCCATCCTCTATCCTCAAGTGATTTTTCTTTAGCTTTGTCTTTTTCCTTGGGATGCCAGTAATCAGCGCCAGGCTCAACCGCAACTTTTTCATTTACAAAAGCAAAATCTATCCAATATTCCGAAACGCCGTATTGTTTTTCATAATCAACATGCTCTTTAAAACCAAGTTCAATCAAATACTCCTCGGTTTTATTTTCTAGGTCAGTATCCTTCCATCTGGGTCGCACTAATTCTCTAACCTGCACACATTCCGGTGAACCAAAATATTGACGTTCAAAGAGGTACCTTCTTCCATCTTCGAATTCTACAATGGTTCCTACATCAAATCCAAAGCTATTGAGTGTTGCGATATCGAGGTTGCATTTTCCAATTTTAGCACGGATAAACGCGTCTTCTATGGAACCAAGGATGATGGGAGATCTAGTATTGCCTTTTATTTCTATAGGGAATCTTGATTGTTTCTCCTGTTCTCTGTCCATTTGTGCACCGCTATTTATAGCCTCTTGCTCGTTTAATAATTGAAATAGATAGACATTTTTATCAGAACCTCCAGCAACTATGTATTTTCCATCAGGGCTTATTGCAGTAACCACCCTACCGGGTGGGCCCCTATTTTGAGGGAGAACTGGAATATCAAAACGATAGTGCCACATAAGCAAACCATCCTTTAATAAACTGAGCTTATATTCCCCATAATCTCGCGTAGTTGCTGCGGCAATGTAATTTCCATCCGATGTTATTGCGACTTCTGTGAATTTCCAGCTTACGTTCGATGTGATTCTTCCTGTTTTATACCTCCATAAAAGTTCTCCTTCTTTATTTAATAGATAAATAGCTGTCTTATCCCCAGCGGCAATGTAATTTCCATCCGGTGTTATTGCAACATCTTCTATTCCTCTATCAAAACCAGTTTTATATGTCCGCAAGAGGTTTCCTTTGCCATTTAATAAGTAGACTTTTCCATTATCGCCACTAGCAGCTATACTGGCTCCGTCATGAGTTATTGAGACCGAACCTGAAAAAAGGTCAAACGATCCACATATCTCATACGTCCATAGAACCTCCCCTTCCTTGTTGAAGAGATAAATGCCGTGCTTTTCAAAGCCGTTATTGTCTCTGGCAACTATATAATTCCCATCTGGTGTTAACGCGATTGAACCGAAAATGGCCCAGCCATGCTCCCTGTCATCATCCCACAGATGCTTTCCCTCTCTATTTAATAGATGAGGTCTCGAACCCTGGGTTCCCGCGGCTATGTAATTACCATCCGGTGTTACTGCGACTGAGTTAACCGATGCATCGCCTGTTCCATATCCCCACACTAGATCACCTCTGTCTCCTTCATTCTTTAGTAGATACACGGTGCCATTCGTACTACAGCCGACAGCTATATAACACCCATCTGCGGTTATCGAGACAGATGTAACCGGATCAATCGGATATTTCCACGAAAGCTTGTATTTACGCATGCGTCTCACCCCCTATCTCATATACTATTCTCCACTATTAATCACATACTTTTCTAAACACCTCAATTTGGCTATTGGCTATGTAGAGTTGAAATTTGGAAGCTGGGACTTACAAAGGATTTATTGTAGAAGCACGGACGTTGTTCTCTGCCGCTTCGGTTATTTCCTCGTATAAGCTCTTGCCGTGGGCGTCCATACTGACCACAAGCGGTCCGAAATCCTCGACACGGAGATGCCAAACCGCCTCGGCCAGACCAAGATCTTCCCAATATACCGCTTCCACCGCTTTGATGTGCGCAGCGGCTAAAACGGCCGCGCCACCGGTCATTGCGAAATACACGCAGTCATATCGCTGTAGTGCGGTTCTCGTTCCACTGCTCATTCCACCTTTTCCTACGATGCCACGAATCTGCAGCTTCTCTATTATCTCAGGCGTTGTCGCGTCCATGCGCGAACTGGTGGTGGGGCCTGCGGCTAGTATCTCCCAGTCTCCAGCGCTCGTCCTCTGCACGAGCGGTCCGCAGTGGTACAGCACCGCGCCTTTTGGAATCGGCAGTTCCGCCTCCGTATCGGTGCCGGAGTTTTCTAAGATGCGCTGATGCGCTTTATCGCGTGCGGTATACACGTCACCGCTGAGGTAAACGATGTCGCCCGCTCGCAACTCCTTTATTTCTTCTTCCCGCACTGGTGTGACTAATTTCTTCTTCAACACGTTCTGCACTTCTTAAAAAGACTTTACCGCGAAAAAGCTTTATATGATTTTAAAATTCTAAGATTATCCTATTTATTCTATTGGCGAGCGTTTTATGGACGATAAGAACGAACCGACGGGGAAAGAGCATTTAGCGGCAGCAAATAAGCCTGAGCAACTTGCTATAGAGTATCATACGCGCTATCAAGGGAAGATAGAAATCGGGCTGAAGGCTCCGGTTACGAGCTACGATGATTTTGCGATCTGGTACACGCCGGGCGTGGCAGAGCCGAGTAGGGCGATCCAAAAAACGCGAGAGCTCGTCTACGAGTACACGAACAAGGGCAATTTCGTGGCGATTGTTACCGACGGCACACGGGTGCTGGGTTTGGGTGACGTAGGGCCTGAGGCGGCGCTTCCCGTGATGGAAGGGAAGGCGATGCTCTTTAAATACCTGGGCGGCGTTGATTCGTTTCCCCTCTGTCTGGCGACGACGGATGTGGAGGAGATAATAACGGTGGTGAAAGCGATCGCGCCCTCATTTGGTGGCATCAATTTGGAGGACATAGAGAGCCCGAAGTGCTACGAGCTGCTCGATCGGTTACGAGAAGAGCTAACGATGCCGGTCTGGCACGATGACCAGCAGGGCACCGCATTGGTGATTCTTGCGGGCTTGATAAACGCCCTGAAGGTAGTGGGTAAGGATTTACGCGAGGTGACGGTATCGCTGATCGGTGCCGGCGCGGCGAATATGAACGTTGCGAAATACATGCACGTTGCGGGTGTGCGCTGGGAAAATATAATCATGGCGGACAGACGAGGCATCTTGAACGCGGCGCGGACGGATGTGAAGGGCAATGAATCGAAGTGGGAAATGTGCACAACGACGAACCGGGAAGGTAGAAGCGGGGGCATAGCAGAGGCAATGCGTGATACCGACGTCTGCATCGCGCTTTCAACGCCGGGCCCGGGTGTGATAAAGCAGGAATGGGTGGCGCGCATGGCTGACGATGCGATCGTATTCGCAGCGGCCAATCCCGTGCCGGAGATCTGGCCCTGGGAAGCCGAGGCGGGAGGCGCTCGAATAGTAGCCACGGGGCGATCCGATTTCAAGAATCAAATTAACAACTCTTTAGGGTTCCCTGCGATGTTCCGAGGTACTCTGGACGTTCGAGCCACGAGTATAACGGACGAGATGTGTATCGCTGCGGCGTATGCGATCGCGCACTACGCGGAAGAGCAGGGGCTAAGCGAGGATGCGATAATCCCGAGCATGGAGGAAGAGGAGATGTACGTGCGCGAAGCAGTTGCAGTCGGTATGAAGGCGATCGAGCAGGGCGTGGCCGAGCGGAGGCTGAGCGCGGAGGAATTAGAAGTGGCAGTCCGAACTAAAATAATCAAAAAGTGACCAAAACTTTTTAAGCCGAGATGCACTATAGATAATTGTAGCACCGGCGTCGACTTCGATGACGGGGATACCCAAAAGATGAGAAGTTGACTTCCGCTACGCTACAGAGAAGAGCTGAATGGAGACACGAACCGAAGGATTTTCGTGTCCGACATAAAACTTAAACCTAATCATCTGACGAACCAGCAAATCTGATTGGTTCATACGTCAGGTGTGTGTGTTGGCCCTGCCATATTAACACTGGTTGATCCTGCCAGAGGCTACTGCTATCAGAGTTCGATTAAGCCATGTTAGTCGAGGGTGCTTCTTCTTCTTCGGAAGGAGCGGTAACCCGGCAGACGGCTCAGTAACACGTGGATAACTTATCCTTTGGTCCGGGATAACCCCTGGGAAACTGGGGACAATACCGGATAGAGCATTGATCGCTGGAATGCATGATGCTCGAAAGCTCCGGCGCCAAAGGCTAGGTCTGCGGCCGATTAGGTTGTTGTTGATGTAATGGATCAACAAGCCTCCGATCGGTATGGGTTGTGAGAGCAATAGCCCAGAGATGGGTTCTGAGAAAAGAACCCAGGTCCTACGGGACGCATCAGGCGCGAAAACTTTACA
>JAFGHB010000049.1 GCA_016930255.1 Methanomicrobia archaeon
GAGCTGTTGACGAGCGAGGCTTTGATGTCCAGGCTCTTACCGCACGCCGCAACACCAACCGTCCAGTTAAATTGGAGGGTCGCTGCGCCATTTGCCGGCACTGTTCCGGTGGAGCTGTAAGGACTGCTGTAAAGGACCTCACCGCCATCCATGATATCGATCTTCACCAGCCCCTCATGCGTCTGGTCGATGCTAACCACATCGACCTTGATAGTTGCCTGCTCGTCCGGGCAATAGGAGCCGGTAATCCGATCGACAAGTATCTCAGAGATGTTGAACGGGCCCTTAACGACCGGGGCGCCAATCCCGTAATACGTCACCACCTGTTTGGTCTGAGCTGGTGCTACGTCAGTGGGCGCCCAGTAGGTGAGCACGGCGCTATCGGAGAACGGACTTCCGGAATAGACGGTATTCTCCCACGCTTGCTCGCTCCCATACTGATCGATCTGGAGCTTTGTGGGCGTCGTGGCATCTTCGCCTGAGATCTTCGCCTCGGAGACCACCGACGGCACGGTTGGATGGTCGTAGCCTTTCCAATAGGTAAAAGTAGGATTCAGATATTCTTCCTGGGTGGTCTTCACACCCACACCGGGAATGTAAATGGGCGCATCATCTCGAGCTGCGACCTGCGTATCATAGTAATACCGCACACCGATTTCTTTCGTACTGTTCCCCTCATTTGTAACGTTGATCTCAATCCTCGCGAAATCCTGAACTAACCGTATGGTCTGCTGAACGGTAATGTTTTCCGGGAGGCGCCAGGTCATTGAAACCGCATCCTCACCAATGGTATGCACAGGCTCAACCACGTAGGGATCCATCGCGGTAGATTTCGTAGTGTAATTCACCGACGTCGTCGTGGTATCAACACGAATCGTGAGATACGAGGTGCTTCCATAATACGGATAGCCGTATAAGAGCTTTTGCCATGCGTCGTTGTAATACCCACCGATCGTGAACCGGCCCAGACCAGAGGCGTTGCTCAGTGCGACATGGACTTTCTTAGTCTGATTCTGGAGGTCGACCGCTCCGTTTGACGAAACAGCGAGCCCATGATCCTTCTGTGCGCCTGTGGACTCCTCCAATCCTCCAGATCCTGCACTTTTCTCTTTTAACCCGTCTAGAATATTCGCCAAATTACCCGTTTTTTGCGCGCTACCCGCTGAAAGAGCACTCATCACGAGACTACCGACTAGAATAAGGAACACGCAGCCCACCCCAACCTTGCGAATAACTCTGTCCATTTTCATCTTCACACCTCTCACCACCTCAAAGACACCTTTCACTCGTAGCTCGACCGCCACCCTGTAGTGGCTATAGCCAAGATACATCAGAAGTACTTGTCCACGTCCGCTTAAAAAATCAGTTGGTTTTTCTCCAACTTTCAGGATGCCCCGACGAGATAAAACTACAGCGAATTGCGTTATTTTGGGGAACAATGCCTCAACTGAAGCTCTCTCCCCCATCCAGAAACCTCTTCAACTTCCGCGGCTATACGCTTTGCAATCTCCGCGAAGATGAGCACCGAGTACCGCGGGATTTGGATTGGACATGCAGGACTGCCGATTGCTCCGTCTCTAGCAAGCGGTGCGCTTCCATTGAGGATACCTATACCTGACGGATCGAAGCGTTCAAACCAAGATAAAAATCATCCAACGGAGTGCTACGGCTTTCACGATCTCGAATATTTCAAGCTGAAGATCTTGCAAGCATGTGGGCGGTTAGCCTAAAATGGGAGAAGTGCCGAATTTTTGGGTGCCCCTTTACTTCCCTCTAAATTCCGGCTTCCTTTTCTCTAAAAACGCCTTCAACCCTTCCTGTGCATCCTCGGTTTTCAGCGCGTCCTCGAAGCATTCCGCTTCATATTCCAGTGCCTGCTCCAGATCCATCTCCAACCCTTTGTTCACGGCCTCTTTAAGGATAGCCAGTATCACAGGACTTTTTGTGAGCAGCATCTGAACGAAGATGTCAACCGCACGGTCAAGCTCCTCTGCTGGCACGATTGCATTTACCAGTGTTAACCGCTCCGCTTCCGTTGCATCTATTCGCTCACCGGTCATCAGCATTTCCAGCGCTTTCGTCTTACCGATTAACCGCGGCAGACGTTGCGTGCCGCCGCCACCGGGAATAATCGCCAGATTCACTTCCGGCAGACCGAAAACGGCCTTATCAGACGCAATCCTGAAATCACATGCCAGTGCGAGTTCCAACCCGCCACCCAGGCAGAACCCATTTATCTTTGCTATCACGGGCTTCCGCATCGATTCTATTGCTATGACTATGCCCTGAAACCACTGCGAGAACGCACGTGCTTCTTCTGACGTTTTCTTCAACAGTTCCGCAACGTCCGCACCGGCGCAGAACGCCTTCCCTCCTGCACCGGTTATCACAACGACACGCACCGCCGCATCCGCGTCGGCTTCTTCTAATGCCGTACTTAACTCGGTTAATAGCGCGGTATTCAATGCGTTCAACGATTCCGGTCTGTTCAGTGTTAGCGTCGCAACCTGTTCCTGCTTCGCGTACAGTATGTACTTCTTTTCTTCGGTCATTGTTGGTATGACCTTCGTTCAGTCTAGTTCAGTCCAGAACTGTTACTAATAATCGTAGAACCCCTTCCCTGCTTTCCGTCCAGTCCAGCCAGCACGCACCATCTGCGTCATAAGAAGCGCCGGCTTGAATCGTTCGCTCCCCGTCTCGGCGTACATCGCGTTGAGCACTGCTGCGACGATATCGATCCCGATTAAGTCCAGAAGCCGGAACGGCCCCATCGGCCAGTTAAAGCACAAGCGCGCGATCTTATCAATATCTTCAACCGATGCGACGCCCTCTTCATGCATCCGCACCGCTTCGTTCATCACCAGGCAGATCATGCGACTTACGACGAACCCCGGCGAGTCCTTGACCATAATCGGCTCCTTGCCCAGCGATCGTACGAACTCGTCCGTTCGCTGTACCGTTTCCTCCGAGGTCATTAACGATTGTATTATCTCCACACCGTGCACGAGCGGTGGCGGGTTCATGAAATGCGTTCCAATTACCTTATCAGGTCGTTTAGTTACGGTCGCTAACGCAATAATAGGGAAGGTTGAGGTGTTGCTTGCGAGAATCGTATGCGCAGGACAAATTCTATCCAAGACCCGGAATATCTGCTTCTTCAGCTCTAAATCTTCATATGCCGCTTCGATAACGAAATCAGCGCCATTTGCACCTTCTTCCAGGCTCGTTGTCGCCCCTCCTCGGAGCGCGTCCAGAATGCTATCCGCCTCTTCTTGCTGTAACCGTCCTCGCTTCACGAAGATCGAAAGACCTCCCTGTATGTTCTTCAGCCCCCGTTCCAGCGATTCTTCAGTGCGACTGACCACCGCGGTGTCGTAACCCGCTTGCGCACAGATCTGCGCTAAGCCGTTGCCCATTACACCAACGCCCACCACACACACTTTCTTCTTGGTCATTGCTTCTTCCTTTATTTAGGTAGGTTCGCTTATTCAAGGTTACCCATACTCATATCATATGTTCATTCATTAATCGATAACGCTAAATACCGGGCATGAGCGAGGCCCACCGGAGTATTTATCGCCTTTGTAGGTATACGTGCTGCTCAGCTTCACCCGCTTACCGATAAGGTCTTGTGTAGCACGTTCAGTATCGTAATCGAGCCGCCCAACGACGGATGGGCCCTCATTCGTCTTCACTATGCAGGGGATATACGGATTATCATCCTCGTATCCCTCAGAAGGCACTCGAATGACCGTAAACGTCTCCAACGTACCTTTGCCACTCAATTCCGTTCGCTCAAGATCCCTGCTGCCGCACCACTGGCACACGGGCATTGGATGACACGTTATCTTGTTGCATGGCACACAGCGCAGCCCTAACAGTTTCCCCTCTCTGAGGCCAGCCTCGTAGTCCGCGTAGGTCAAAACCAAGTATTCCGTGGCTAACTCATTTTCTATATCCTCTTGCGTCCTTCCAGCCATTTTTACGTTTCCCCTCTTCTATGCACCCCGTTTCGTCCTGCCGAGAATAATATGACATAGTGTCCCGAAATCGCCGCCGAGTGTATCGGTCATTCCATACTCAGGAATCGGATCAATTTGATTGCCTTTCGGCGCGTCGCCGTGCATCTGCTTCACGATCCAGTAAACCTGCGATGCCCCGGTTGCACCTATCGGATGCCCCTTGCCGATTAACCCGCCGGACATGTTTACCGGTAGTTTCCCACCTAAATCCGTCTGCCCTTCTGCGGTTGCCTCCGCTGCTTCGCCCCAGTCAAAGAAGCCTATGCTCTCCAGCGCGATGAATTCCGCAATCGTAAAGCAATCGTGAACCTCGGCCAGGTCAATATCCTTGGGGCTGAGCCCCGCGCGTTTAAACGCTGTTCTCGCTGAAGTTATCCTCGAAACGGGCTTTGTTAAGTCCTCCATCTTCGATAACGGACAGCCTGAGCCTTGACCAGTCCCTAAAATGTAAACAGGATCATCGGTATACTTCCGCGCGTCCTCCGCCGGACAGAGCACCAGAGCCGAAGCACCATCGGAGAACGGACAGCAGTCCATAAGCGTTAACGGATCGGCGACCATACGCGAATTAACGACATCTTCCACCTTCAAATCGCCCAGCTTCTTGTAAAATTGCGCTAATGGGTTCAAAGCGCCATGTCGATGGTTCTTTATCGATACATGTGCCATCTTCTCTCGCAACGAATCAAGTGGTATGCCATACTTCTGTGCATAGACGCGCGCAGCCATTGCGAATACGCCAGGGAACGTGAGCCCCGCAGGACCCTCTGTTGGCGCATGACAGGCCATCGCGAACGTTCGTGTGGCAAATGACGTACCCATCGTCAAGGCTTTTTCCACGCCGCCTGCGAGTACTATATCGTGTTCGCCAGCACCCACCCACAGTGCAGCATCTCGTATCGCCACGGACGCCGATGCACACGCGCCCTCATATCGCGTCGCCGGTATCGGTCCCAGGTTGAGTTCCGCAGCCGAGAACGCTGCGGGCATGAGTTGCCCCTCTTCAAAGCCTGAAAGAGCAGCGCCTTGGAATAACGCTTCAATGTCCTTCAAGTCCACGCCGGCATCGTCAACTGCTTGCAACGCAGCCTCAGAAAACAACTCGAGTGAGGTCTTCGCCGCGCGCCCAAATTTCGTATGCCCAATACCTATTATAGCCACATCTCTCATTCCTCTCTCCTCCCTCTATTATCCTCTCCGCTTTTATTCAATAAATAAAAAAGCTTCCAGACAAATTACGTATACTTACACAAAAAGCGCTTCATCTCATTCAAGATAACCGCTTCACCGCTCAGTCGCACGTCGTCCGCAATCAGCACATAGCCGTCTTCCGACTCCACCATATTTCCGCGCGCTTTAATCTGCATTCCGAACGAAATACGCGCAGCTTTCTCCTTATCGCGTATCTGCAGAAATACGGCACCGGTGCCGTCGTCTAACACCATCGTCCGTTTATCTCGCTCCTCTGCGATCGATACGATATTCCCGTCTACAATGACGTCAAATGCACCGCCACATTTGACCGTATCCCGTATCGTTTTCCGTTTAGGCTTCGTCAACGCGGCATAACCGGGGAACTCAGCGTCATCCTCAATGACGTGTACCGACGTGTCTTTCCGGACATACAAGGTCGGCAAGCCTTTCCACCTCTTAACGGTCGCGTTCTCGATGTGCACGACGGCATCTTTAACGAGCGCTCCTCGCTCCTCTACCTCGGAGACAAGCGGTAATTTCGCGGTCTCGTCTGCAATGATGCCCTGAAGGATGACTCTTTTATCCCCTTCGGTCGTCCGGATCTCTTCTCGTGATACTTCTAATAGCCTGCCCATCGTGCCTATTTCCGATTCACCGGGTTTTATGCACTTCAGTTCTCTGGTTTTCCCGGTTGAAAAACTGAAGAATCCGTGTTTTCTGTATTCGCGCTGCATGGCACTTTGTTTTAATAAACACTTATTCTTTTAAGAAAGGTCATGAAACTAGTATGGGAACTAAAAACTCCTTTAGCCAAGGCAAAGGGCGTGGGTAGTGCTACCAATGAACGAAATTGATTATTCCGACAAGGAAGAATGGAAGAAGTTTGTGGAGGATTATGTCGTGCCGCTGAGGGATTCGGTGGATGCTTGGTGAGTATGGGAACTATTTATTATGGTATGGCCAATAGAGATTCCGTAGATGAATAAAACAGAAAAGATAGAGGAGATACTTGCACAAATACCTCCTAAGTTTCTTCTGGATCATTATTGGAATATATTGGATTTGATAAACTGGAGAGTTTTTGTCAACTTGGAAGATAAAGAGTACTTCACTTTTTCAGATCTCAGAGAGAAAATCACAGAAGAAATAAATAGCCCCCCTAATCCGTTTCACCTTAGGATATCCCTGCGATCAAAAGAGGTTATTGAAGAAGTTGTAAGTGAGCTTGTGAATGCGGGGCTGCTGATTAAAGAAGGGGAGAAGTTTAAGATAACAGATAATCTCTCAAAATTTTGCTATCTGTTAAAAAAGAAATTCCTAACAAACTTAAGGAGCTATGTGTTTTGGGGATTATGGTATCTTTACAATCGTGGTTCAACATCTTTTTCCACCGCCGAACTTGTTTCTCTACTCTCCTATCCTGAGAGAGATCTTTGTGAAGAGATACCCTATTTGGGCAAGTGGAAAGAAGAGCAGTGGTTTGAATTGCTAAAAAAGCAAGAAGACAGATGGGAGCTAATTGAAGAGCCCCATCCATCTAAATCCATCCTGATTAGAGATATCTACAACAGGTTATTTACATCCATTTCAAAATTATCAAAGGATGAAAATGAATTTTATGGGGAAGAAATTATCTCAACATTGCGTGAATTGGAGCAGAATAGTGCAGAAAGGATACTTAAAAATGCGGGATTAAAGTGCGAAAAAGATATATGGAAAATAGATGAAGAGGTTCTTAAAATTATAAAAATATTGCTGAGAGTTCCTGAAAAATGGCCTTCATTTGGCCATGTTATTTCCACAAAGCGTGACTTTAAGTATTTTAAGCTTCAATCCAAACAGATTTATGTGGATATACCAAGTACTACTTATTTTCAATATTTCTTAGTCGACGTTAAAGGTATTGAGGGAAATAATCCTGAAGAGGCATATGAAAAGGCAAGAGAATTAGCATCGAATTATAATCGAATTATTGAGGAATCTGTGGGAGGCTGGATGAGTTTTGTTGTTACAAAACAATCTGGCTATAAGCCTTTTGGAATACAGTTAAGAATATATTGGGAGAAATTTAATATTTTCTTGGATGATTTTGCTGAAAAGGAGATAGGTTTGTGGGGGAAATATTCTTACATTTTGGCGTGTCGCGCGCCTGCGTTACAACTTATTCTGAGAGGAAATCTCACGGAGGTACAAGATAAAGTAAAAGAAATATGCAAAGAGGAAATAACACTGATTAACCAAAAAATAAAGGATTTGACAGAAAAAATAGAAGAATTCAGAGATCATTTACTTAAAATAGCGCGCAGGAGAAAAACGATACCAATTGATCCTCTAACATTATATTATTTCCCTGAAATGTTATCCATACTGAATACCTTCCCCTATTTAGTCGAAAACGGCGCGATTCCCTCTTGTTATCGAGAAATGAGAAAAATTTTAGAAAATTTATCATGGGTTATCTTTGATGATTTATTGTTTTACCGAAGTAAAATAACCGGAGATGAGCTGTTATCTCCCTACAGGTTTGTTTCAAAAGAGTGGTATGATTTGGCCTCACAAAATCGACATATGATAAGAAATTTAGGGCAATTAAAAAAAGAGATTGACGGTTCGTCAGAGGAAATTTATCTTTATGGAAAAGGGAAAGGATATAATTGGACCAAGGGAAAAATTATAGAGACTTTCTTCGAGAAGATTTCTTATCCGATGTTCTTAATGCTTATCAACGCAGATGCTCAAATTCCCCCAGAATTGGAGGGAGTAGTGCCTCAATACGAGGTGAAAACATTGAGAGATCTCGCAATACTAGATTTAGAAAATATCATGAAGGATTTGAAGCATAAACGTTTATCTAAGTCTGATGAAGAGTTTATTGATAAACTCTCGGAAAAATTAGAAATAAATTCTCTAAAACTTATCCCTCTCTATCCCTCGAATGATTTTGTAATAAGCTTTGTGAGCAAAGTCTCTTCCATAAACCTTCAGAAACTTTACAACGAATATAGCCATTTTATTCACTCTTATTTCACATCTTGGCACATTTTTCCTTTCTCTTCTGTCCTCGAATTCAAAATATACAAACATCAATTGCAGATTTTTGATGATGCGATATTGAGCTTAATGAACTACTATTTTGGTTTATTCTCACGCAAAATGAATAAGGGTTCTTAATAGTCTTCCATAACCGTGAAGTCTTCAGGTTTAATGTATGAGAAGGTGTAAGAAATGACCCAGAGGGAATTAGAAGAAGAAACGGAAAAGTTAGTTGAGTCGTTTTACAACTATCTAACGGTAGAAAAAGGATTAAGCGAAGAAACAGCCTCACGGCACGTTGGACAAATCGAGTTCTTCGCTTTTCGCTATCTCGTTGATTACAATGGAAAAAGCCTTTTAGATGCTTCGGGTAGCGATATAGAAGATTATCTCGGGAATTGGTATATCCGGAAAGTGATGAACAGCACTAAGAGCGATGTTCGCCCTATACTTGTCGCTTTCAAGAAATTCTTCAAATTCCTCAGCGAACGGGGGGAAATAGACAAAGAGCAACTGGGAGATATACTCTCTGCATGCGAAGACCCTCAAACATACATCCGCAGATTTGAAACCTACTTTGAACTCGACCAGGAAAGCGAGGCATGGGATGCAGACTTCGAGAATTGGCTGATGGGCTCTGAAGAGGATATAGAAGAGGACTACGAGCAACCGCATAAAGTGAATGAAGTAATTAACCGGGCGTTTTCAGAAAAAGATCTGAAGTCAAGCAAAACCACGGTTTTGGAGGATTTCCAGACGTTCGTGAAATACGTTTCTGAGAATAGCGGCATGAAACTGACTGCTGCAAATAGCTTCTTCGTTAGAAAGCATGTTCTCGCGCTGAACGAAGCGATGAACAGCCCTGAAGAGCTGAAAAGCACTGCGAATCAGCCAGATTCGAGAACCATTCACCTGTTCTACAACCTGAGCAGGACTTTAGGTCTGTTCGCGGTGAGCGCGAGAAACACGTTAGAGATAACACCAAGAAGAGATATTTTCGGACGACTTTCACCAAACGAGCAATTTGTCATGCTGTTTGATGCGATGTGGACTGAAACGAGCTGGGAAAAGTTTTTAGCACCGTATAGTGGTGGGAGGCCGGAATGGGCGCAATCAATACGAGGAGAGATAGCTCTTTTATTCTCAAGGTGCGAGCCTGGAGAGCCATACCCGTTAAAAGAAGTGTTAAGTCAAGTCGGAATGGCGAAAGGGCATACAGAGTACGACTTTGTAGAGAATATTGTTACGGTGGCCGAGATCATGATAGGCGTTTTCGGAGAGCGGATCATGCAGGCACTTACGTTGTTCGGGCTTCTTGATTTCGGCTTTACGAAAGAACGAGACAACTATTTTGTCCGGCATGGTGTGGGAATAGAGTGGTTCTCGATCACGAAGTTTGGTAAAAAGCTATTTAGAGTTCTGGCGCAAGATGGATGAAAAAAGGAGAACTAAGAGCAAGGCTAAAAGAAGAAAGGCCGAGAGAAAGGATTCTCTTTTGTAGTAAATAGCCGTAGTGTGATTAAAATGGTTAAAAAGGATGTGATCGGTTTAGGCGCCTTGAATTACGATGTGTTGTACGCTGTGGAGCGAATAGCGCGAGGCGGAGAAGAAGTGGGGATAGTGGAGGTGAAAAAGGCACCCGGAGGCTCTGCAGCAAATACGATCGTGGCGTTAGCACGATTAGGCGCTGCGGTTGGGTTCGTGGGAATGGTGGGCACCGACGAAGCGGGCGATCTGATTCTGGACGATTTCAGGAGCGAAGGGGTGGAGACGCGAATAAAAAAGGAGAGCGGATACACTGGCGCTGCAATAGGTTTCGTTGATGCGCGGGGCGAAAGGGCGTTGTACATCTATCCAGGCGTAAATGATCAGCTCTGCGTGGAGGACGTCGATACGGACTTTGTAAACAGTGCGCGGTTTCTGCATACCAGCTCGTTCGTTAGCGCGGAACAGTTGGAGATGCAGTGTGAATTGGTGAAGCACGTGAAGTCAAAGCTGAGCTTTAGCCCTGGCATGCTCTGCTTCAACTTCGAGCTTGCGGATTTGATCGGCATGCTAGAGCGCAGTGCAGTGGTCTTTCTCAGCATTGATGAGATGACCTCATTGATGAAGGGCCGAGCTGATTATGAAGACGGCGCGGCCGTTCTTTTAGATACGGGTGCTCAGATCGTCTGCGTAACGTTGGGCGCACGCGGCTGCTATGTCACTGATAGCACAGGTGTCGCGTATCTCATCGAAGCCTATCCCACGGAGGTCGTGGACACCACAGGAGCAGGCGATTCTTTCGCCGCGGGATTCTTGTACGGGCTGCTTCACGAGAAGGGCATAGAGGAAAGCGGTAAAATAGGTAATAAGGTCGCTTCGTTCTGCATCCGTGAATACGGTGCACGGAAAGGGCTGCCGTATAAACTCCCGTTATAGGGTCTGACTGACCATTGCATCAACCCCGTCCCTGCTACCGAAAGCGTTCCATCAAATTGTTCTGACGTTTGACGCGTGGTCTTCTGGTCGATCTTCTTCGCACACAAACATCGCGTAAAAAGCGTAAATGCGCTCAGTATGCATAATTACACGTTGCAAGCGGGAATGCAAATGCAACGCAAGAATGTGCAAAATACCGGGTTAAGGTGTGAGCGAGGTCAGCGTATAATGGAAGAACTTACTGAACAGCAATGCCCACGGCACGCTGGATCAACCGGCCTATTTCATCCAGTTCCTTTTCCATCGGGCCTTTTTTGTCTGGTATTTCGAGGATAATGGGTACGACGCTCTTTTTCTTTGCGTTTATCTCGCGCATCTTCTCTCTCGTTCGTGGCTCAGCGGCGAATCGCTCGTTTATAAGTATGATAGCGACATCCTCCTTTGCCACCCTGTCCAACACCCGGGCAATATCTTCTTCTTCCTCGGGGCCATACTCATACACCTCGTTTACGCCTGCAAACCTGAACCCCGCCGCCGTATCAGGGTCTCCGATCACTGCAACTGCGATCATTTTCCCGTGAATAGCGTCTTCACTATCTCCTCTCGCAGAGTAGTGGAAAGTCGTGCCATGCGCTGCTCGAACGTGTTATTAACCTCAATAGTCCCGTCTTTTCGCCGTACTATGACGCCACCTGCGGACTTTATCCGTTCATCCGCGAGCGATAACTGCACAGTCGCACCTTTTTCGCTGCTTATCCTATCGGCTAATTTTGTCAGCATTGCTTGATCTACATAGGATGCAGTCGCGTCCTCCTCGCTGAGTAGAACTTCCACATCCGCGCCTGAACTGCTCCCTGCGGCGATGCTCAGTGCGCTCTCCTTTATCAAGCCTGCCAGGATCTCAGGATACGAGAGTTCTTTGAAACCGCCGCTTTTAACGCCCTCTATTCGCTCCAATGCTGCCGCTAACGTTTTCTCTATCATCTCCTCTTCGACCGTCCATCGAAGCTTCCTCGCATCTTGCCGTGCTGCTCGGACTATTCGTTCCTTCTTCTCAGCACCTTTTCGCTCCTCGGCCGCAACAAATTGCTGCTTCTGCGCTTCGAGCTCCGCTTTCGCTGCTTCCAGCTTCTGACCCGCGTTCGCCTTCGCCTCTTCAATTATTCGCGCGCCTTCTTCGTTTGCTGCTTCCTTTATCTCCTCCACCATCTCTTTCGCGCCCATCGTCTGTATCACCTCACGCCTAAAATTCGTTCCAGCACGACGTTTACGGTACTGTCAAGATTCGATTTCGCGGCAGCTTTCACCGTATTTGCGTCTTCCTCTGCAGTCTTCATGATCGCTTCCTCTTCCCTCTTGCCCTCTTGGACATACTTGGCAGAGATTTCTGCGGCCAAACGCTGCTCATCTTCACGTGTCTTCTCCTGTAATCTCTTTACCTCAGCCTCTACATCGCTCAGGATTCTTGCGGCGTTCGCTTTAGCCTCTTCGAGTAGCTTCCTACCTTCCTCTTCACCCACTCTTATTATCTTAAGCGCTTCTACTGCCATTGTCTTCTTCTATAATCTGTTGTTTTTAATATAGATAGCTCTTTTTAAATCTTCCCGCGTTAATCTCAAGAGGATGGGTAGATAGGCAGATAAGCGAGGAATCTCGCGGCTATGCGTGTTGCCCCGGTATAGTGTGGCGCGAAGGAAGGGCGAGAGAGAGGGATGGATACTGGATGAAAGTGGTGGCTATAGTAGGGAAGAAGAAGTCAGGGAAAACGGCGCTTATCGCACAGTTGATCCCGTATTTGAAGGAATACGGTAACGTTGGCTGCATAAAGCACGCACATGAGTTAGATCTGGATACGCCCATTGTACGAGATACCGATCGGTTCGTTACCGCGGGAGCGGAGGTTGTTATCGGTGCTTCGGAAGACGGGACGATGAAACTGTACGGACGCAAGGCTTTAACAGATCTGATCGCGGAAATGGCGGAATCGGGCGTGGATTTCGTGCTCGTTGAGGGCTTTAAGAGCAGCGACCTGCCGAAGATAGCGCTGAACAACTTTTCGGCTGACGAAGTCGGTAACATCATCACGCATGTGGATTCCGGCGGAGATGCGGAGCTGCAAGAGAAGCGGATCAACGAGTTAGTTCAACTCATTCTCGCGTTGGACGATTACTAACAACCCTTCCTTTAAATAGGAAGCTTTACCAAAGAACGAACCGATTCTTTTTTCTTGGTGCAGGTCACATAAAAAGCGAAGGTGACAGTCGTTATGAACGCGAAGATAAGCTTTTCCTCGATAGATGCACGGAGCAGTCCTCCGGAATGGATATATCGCCTGGAAGAAGCGGGCTTTCAAGGCTGGGAGATAGTAGACGAAGGTCTGCAGAAGGTGGAAGGTGAATTGAAAGAGCGGGTGCGAGAACTGCATGAAACGACGGATCTTGTCTTTTCCTTGCACACGCCACTCTCGGATATTAATATCGCAAGTGTAAACGAGCGAATGTGGGAGGAAAGCCTGCGACAAGTGAAGGAGAGCATCGAGAATACCTACGAGTTCATAGACGATATATGCGTCGTGCATCCGGGCTTTTTCTCACCGTTGTCAGTGCAGCTGCCGGAGACGGCGGTTCGGAAGGCTATCGCGAGTTTAAAGGCACTCTGTGAGTTCGCCGCGGACCGGGGATTACGCATAGCGGTAGAGAACCTGACATCTGCGAATATGCTGCTGGGCAGGTATCCCGACGAACTCGTTCAACTCGTGCGCGGTGCGAATATGGACAATCTTGGTGTATGCCTCGACGTCGGGCATGCGAATACGACGCGGAAATTGGACGAGTTCCTGGCTATTACGGCTCAGGCAGAGGATGTGAAGATAATACACGTGCATGCGAGCGATAACTTAGGCGAGCAGGACCTTCATTTGCCGTTGGGCGAAGGCAATCTTGATTGGAAGAAAGTGTTAAACGGGATTAATACCAACGGCTATAAGGGGCTCGTGGTGCTGGAGCTGTACTCATTAGAGGCTGGGATAGCGAGTTTGGAGTTTATTAATAACACGGCTTCACAATAAACTTCGCCTCTTCCGGCGCGTTCCGGTTCAGTAACCCTTGCACAATCGCGCGGTTACACGTGACGTGACTTATCAGTGAGCGTAGCGGTTTTCTTCCGTTTGCTTGTCGTGCCTCTGACCTGTTCGTAGACCTTGGTGAGAATTTTTTAGTGCTTCTAATTAAATTTATACACTCTAAACACAAAAAGATTCGGCATTAACAACGATTGAAATCAATTTAGAGTGCAAAGAGGATTTTAAAGAAAAAAATCAAATATTTTTGAAAATATTGACTATATCTTCAGGATTCTTTTGTACTGGATCGTGTAAAATCACTTTGTATACCATCTTTTTAGTATTTCAATACCCTCTTTCTCCTTCTTACGATTGGTTTCGAGTAAATGAACTATATCCAGTCTTTTATCAAGATATTGCACAACTAACTTGGTGTTTACTCCGTTCATATTGTGATCACGCAATGGGAGATGAGTGGCATTGGTCAACTTTTTCCCCCATCCATCTATGCTCCTGTATTCTTTTGTACCCGTATCACTCCAATGAATTTCTTTTAGCCTAGTTTTAATAGATGCAACAAAGGATACCATATCCGCGAATAGATCATCATTTACGAATCCATTTATTGTACATGCTCTATATCCAAGCATCACATCAAAAACCAATCCAATTCTCGAATCAAGATCCCGATCTATAAATAAAGCCCTTAAGTCCCCCGTAGTGTGAAGAAGTGTATTTTTACGACCATTTTCAATTGCAAACTTATTAGTCGGCGCTGAATTTAAAATTTCAGTTAAGCTTTTATTTAGAGATTCAAATTGTTTCGTTCGATCTCTTCTATTTTGACTTCCTTTCCCTGAATGGATGACATAGAGAGTGGGACTGAGTGAGCTCTCTATTGTGTCATACAATTTCAATAAAGAATCAACGTAACGGCCCTATTTTCCTCTTTTAGATGATTTATTAAAACTTTGTCTACATTTTGATATCCATAAAAAGCATGAATGTGGAGTAATATCCCTTCTCTCTGTGCACCGTGAATATATTCAATCACATCATTGTTTATGAGATTATCCATCTCCTGTTCGAACATTGGTTCTGTGATGGATAGTTCCATAACTTCAATTCTCAAATTCCTTGCTCGATTTATTGCATTGCGTAGTTCATCAACTATGTATCTCTTAGTATTAATTGCCGGATTGAAACCGAATTTGACCATTATTTTGACCTCATGTTCCTATTGCTGCAAGCACGACCACAAGAACGCTTTAAACGGTGGGGACGTCCTGTTCGGCCTCGACCTGAATTCCGGATGGAACTGCGTGGCGAAGAAGAACGGATGCCCCTCTAGCTCAACAATCTCCATTCTCGTCCCGCTCCGGTCGCTGCCTGAGAAAATCAGCCCATCTCGCTCTATCTGCTCTATATACACCGGGTTCACCTCGTACCGGTGCCGGTGCCGTTCCACTATCTTGTTCTTACCATAGACACGCTTCGCCAGCGTGTCCTTCCTTATGAAGACTTCGTAATCGCCCAACCGCATCGTCCCGCCCATTTCGTCCACTTTCTGCTGCTCTTCCAGCAGATCGATCACGGGATGCGGCGTCTCGCAAAACTCACAACTATGTGCATCCTTCAAGCCTGCGATGTGCCGTGCAGCCTCTATCACCGCCAACTGGAATCCGAAACACAGGCCTAAAAACGGAATACTATGCTCGCGCGCGTACGCAATCGCAGTGATCTTCCCTTCCACGCCGCGCGAGCCAAACCCGCCGGGAACGAGTATGCCCTGAACATCCTTGAAGAAAGGATCTAAACTGCCAACACCTTCTAAATCTTCCGCTTCTATCCATTTTGTCTCCACGTTGCAGCCTAATTCCGTAGCGGCGTGCTTAATCGCCTCTTTTATGCTCAAATATGAATCCTCCAACTCCGCGTATTTACCGACAATTGCTAGTCGTATATGCTTACCCTTGGCTGATTTTCTCATCCGCTCCACCATTCGCGCCCACGCGTGGTCGTCCGTGAGCGGCGCTAAGTGGAGTTTATCCATTAGGTACTCCACAATCCCTTCCTGCTCCAGCAAGAGTGGCACCTCGTAGATATCGCCCGCATCCGCAGCGCTAATCACCGCCCTCTGCTTCACGTTGCAGAACATCGCTATCTTCGCCTTCACGTCCTCCTTCAGCGGCTTTTTACAGCGGCAGACGATGATGTCCGGCTGCAGCCCCAATTCGCGAAGCATCTTCACCGAATGCTGTGTCGGCTTCGTCTTCGGCTCGTTCAGGAGCGTAAACGGCACTAACGTCACGTGCACAAAGAGAAAATCATTATCATCCTCCTCGCCCTGCATCTGCCTGACCGCTTCCAAAAACGGCATGCTCTCGATGTCGCCGACCGTGCCGCCGATCTCCACCAGGCAGAGATCCGCATCGCTATTCGCCGCGACGTCCCGTATTCGCGCTTTTATCTCGTTCGTTATATGCGGGATGATCTGCACCGTCTGCCCCAGATATTCGCCCTTTCGCTCGCGCTCGATCACCGCGGAATACACGACACCTGTGGTTATATTATGCTCCCTGCCAAGCTCCACATCCATGAACCGTTCGTAATGGCCCAAATCGAGATCAACCTCCGAGCCATCGCCTAAGACGTACACCTCACCGTGCTGATACGGATTCATCGTTCCCGCATCGATATTGATGTACGGATCGATCTTTATCGGCACGACGTTATAGCCCCTGTTCTTCAATAACCTGCCGATGGAGGCCATTGTGATGCCCTTGCCAAGCCCACTCATCACGCCCCCTGTCACCACTATGTATTTCATCCTTAACCCTTATTCACAGTTCTTCTTTGAGGCCACTCACAAATAAAAAGTATTCGGTTCTTTGATTAACCTTTCGTTTTAAGAACGGTTGTTGATAAACTTTTTCTCTCCGCGAGAAGGGCCGGTCAATAATTGTAAATAACGACAAATATGAAGATTAACGAGGCGATTACTGCACTGACGAACATAGACATATAAGCGTGGGATTCGCTAAAGATGTGCATAATTTCGAGAGAGACGAAAAATAGGATCGCTGCGCACGCGGATACGGCCAGGCGCGATAATAGCTCCCGCTCATCGGTCGATAAAGCTCGTTCTTTCTTCTCTTTCACCGCAGTATCTACCACGACTTCCCGCTCTGTACCCGCTTCCTCCCCAATCGTTTCAGACTCTCGTGACTCGACGATCTCAACGGAAAAGCTCCGCTTGGTCGCGCCGTAGCCCGTGCTCACGGATATCTCACCGATACCGAATTTATCCACCGCGCCCGCATAGCTCTTGGGCAGTCGTACAATTGCCGCCACTTTCTCCTCGTCTATTATATACGCCTTATCCTGCATCAGCATCAACTTGTCCCGTATCCCTTTGCTCAGCGAGAAATGCACGTGTGTCGGCTCGCCGCGATTGATAACCAACAGCTCAAAACTCGTCTCCTCGCCGGCCTTCAGCGGAATCCGCAGTACTTCATGCTCAAATTCTAGCGAATTCAAACTCTTCCTGCTCAGGTATATCTTCTGCTGTATTCGTTCCATCTCCTCTCGCTCATCGCCCGATGGCGCTACTTAAGGGGAGTGTGTATATAGTCAATCAGAGCTTTCCCTCAGCTCTGGCGGCAAGAGATTGGGAATGCCCTCCTCGATGGGATAACGCTGGTCGCATTTCCCGCAAAATAGATTGCCTTCCACTACCTCCCCCTTATCGTCCTCCGCTACGATACTCAACTCCAAATCGCCCTTGCACACGGGACAGGCGAGTATATCCATCAACTCTTTTTTCATTGCGTATCCGTAGTATCCCACTACTTTTTAAAGCCTGGGTTATGTTAAATGTAACGTTCTTACGTTGCTAACTAAGTACGCTAACTAAGACCGAACGAGAAGGAACGAAAAGATGAGAAGTAGAAAATTCGCGCCATCGAACCGCCTGGAACTAATCGGCATCTCGGGTCTTCCGGAGATCAAGAAAGGCGATGACTTAACGCGGTTATTCCTTGATGCCGTGAACGAGCAAAAAGAGAATCTAGAAGACGGCGACGTGATCGTCTTTACGTCTAAAGTGGTCTCGAAGAGCGAAGGGCGGGTCGTTGACCTCTCCAGCGTGCAGGTAAGCGAAGAAGCGGAACGAATAGCGCGTGAAACGGAGAAAGATCCGCGGATCGTTCAACTCGTACTCGAAGAATCGAAAGGAATCGAGCGAATGATGCGGAATCACGTTATCGTTGAGTCCAAGCACGGCTTTGTCTGTGCGAACGCAGGTGTGGACGAATCGAACGTTGAAGAAGGGAAGGCGGTGCTACTGCCGAAAGATCCGCAGAGAAGCGCGCAGCAGCTTAAGACGGAAATAGAAGCGCGAAGCGGAAGAGCGATTGCTGTCCTAATTGCCGATTCGTTCGGTCGTGCGTTCCGTGACGGCGTGACGGGGATCTGCATAGGAGTCTCGGGCATTCCCGCGCTCGTGGACCGACGGGGGGAAGAGGATCGTTTTGGCAAAATCGCACGGATAACAAAGGAAGCGATTGTCGACGAGATCTGTGCCGCAGCGAATCTCGTAATGGGTGAATTCAAAGAGGGCATACCAATCGTGATTGTCCGCGGATTGCTGCTGGAGCGGTGCGAACGGGATATAAAGGAACTCCTGTTCAGTAGAGAGGATGACCTCTTCCGGTAGGCTGGAATGCTGGAAACCTTTTTGTTAGAGCATTTATAACATAAAGCTAGGATTATGGCTAAGAAAGTAGCGGCGCTTGATGCGAATAAATGCATCGGGTGCATGGAATGTATGTTCGCCTGTTCACGACGGGTGGGTAGAGGCGGGTTTGACAAATCGGCGATTTTTGTGCGGTCCGCTGGCGGCATGGAGCACGGCTTCGTGATTGTTGTCTGCCGGGCATGTGAGAATCCACCCTGCGCAAAAGTCTGTCCTACTGATGCGTTACGGGAGAGAGAAGGCGGTGGTGTGATATTGGATGAGGATAAATGCATTGGCTGTGGTAATTGTGCAGAAGCCTGTATCATGGGCGCTATCTTCTGGGATGACGAGAAGAACAAGCCCATTGTCTGTAAATATTGCGGAAACTGCACTAATTATTGTGTGCATGACGTCATAAGTCTCGTTGAGGCTGAAGCAGGAGCTTAGATTAGAGGGGAACGATGCAATCAAAAGATATGAATAGGGTTTTGTACATAAATCTGACGAAGAGGGCCACCTCAGTAGAGCGGAGAGGGGATTTATTTGACGAGTATTTAGGCGGTACGGGTGTTGCGATAAAGCTGTTGGAAGAAGAATGCCCACGAGGTATCGATCCGTTGAGTGCTGATAATTCCATAATCTTTGCCGTTGGTCCGCTCTCGGCGTTATACCCTTCTGCATCAAAAACGGTCGCGATGTTTAAGTCGCCATTAACGGGTAACCTTGGCGAGAGTCATTGCGGTGGCAGGAGTGCGATGGCAATTAAATTCGCAGGATACGGGGCGATTGTTATTAAAGGCGCCAGTGATATTCCGGTCTATCTGGCGATTCACGGCGATGATATCCACTTTAGAGATGCCTCGTCTATCTGGGGCGTGGAGGCACAGACTGTCGGCCGAATTCTAAGAGAGGTCGAGCCGGGCTCGGGGGTTCGGTCGATCATCAGAATCGGAAGCGCAGGGGAAAAACAGGTGCGGTACGCCTGTGCGGTCTGTGAGACCTATCGGCATTTCGGACGGCTCGGCTTGGGCGCCGTGATGGGCTCGAAGAACCTGAAAGCTCTGGTCATATCAGCAGATAAGAGCCTAGAGCTACCAAAAGCGAAAAGGAAGGACTACAAGAAGGTTTACGACGAGCTTCAGGGTGTCGTGGTCAAAACGGACGCGATGGAGAAGTATCATGATTTAGGCACCGCGGGGAAGATTTACGATTTGAATAAAATCGGTGGTATGGCCTACAAGAATTTAGAATCGGGACAGGCGCCGGAAGAGATAGCACGGGAGTTGGCTGGCGAGAATTTCGCAGAGAAGGTGCTTTCAAGGCGCGTTTCCTGTGCACACTGCCCGGTAGGGTGTATCCATTTAGCATCGCTCAGGGAAATGTACGAGCCCGGGTATTATTTCAAGACCTCGATCATCCCGTACGACAACGAGACGATTTATTCGCTTGGATTTATGCTTGGGATGACGAAAGTGGAGGATTATCTGCGGTTGATTGATGTCGTTGATCGGAGGGGGATGGATGCGATAAGCACGGGCGTTATCTTGGCATGGGCGACGGAGGCGTACGAAAAAGGGCTCATAACAAAGGAGCATACCGACGGCCTTGAGCTTAGGTGGGGCGACGTTCAGGTTTATTCCGAGGCGATACGTAAGATCGTGAGGATGCCCACTGAATTTTATCGAGATCTGGCGCGGGGCGTTGAGCACGCATCGAGCGTGTACGGCGGGCAGGATTACGCACTCGCCTTTGGCGGCAACGAGATGCCTGAATACCACACGGGGATTGCGTGCTACCTCAATAATCTTGCCGGTGCACGACACAGTCATCTTGATTCTGCGGGCTACGACCTCGATCAGAAGTTGCTCGGGAAGGAGTTTACGCTCGAAGAGGTCGTGGAGAAGTTACTGAAGGAAGAGGAGTGGCGGCAGATACTCTCAAGCCTCGTCGTCTGCTTCTTTGCACGGAAAGTGTACACGCCAGCGGTAATACCAAAGGCGCTAGATGCGATCGGCGTAAAAGGGTGGACTTCAGAGAAATTAGAAGAGCTCGGCAGAGAGATACATCGAGCTAAGATGAACTTCAAGTTCAGAGAAGGATTTAACCTCGATACCATTCGGATACCGAAACGGATCTTCGAAGTACCAACGCCACACGGACTCTTAAAGGAGGAGGAGCTCAGGAAAGCTCTTGCGATTTACAAGGAGCGAATCGGAAGCGGATAAATAAGTAATTTCATACACCTTTAAATTAGCAGGGATCTTAAGTGGCATAGCCGGGAGATAAAAGGAAACGAACCATGACTGATGCAGACTTAACCACGACCGAGAAGTGGGTTTTGCTGGCGCTGGCTAGTGAAAAAGGCCGCGTGTGGGAGCCACGAGCCTTAGCGGAGAAAACGGGCATACATGAGGATGCGGTAATGCAGGCGACCTTTATGCTCGCGCAGAGGGGACTTTGCGAGATCGAAGAGCGGAAGAAGGTCTGGTATCAGTTGACGGAAGAAGGCGAGAGATACGCGACTATAGGCATAGGCCTGCCAGAACGTCGAGGGCTTAACTTGTTACCATTACCTTTACCGGAGTTTAAGAACTCGTTTACCACGGAAACTGAGGCCAATATC
This sequence comes from Methanomicrobia archaeon, assembly GCA_016930255.1. NCBI lineage: Archaea > Methanobacteriati > Methanobacteriota > Methanomicrobia > Methanomicrobia archaeon. The sequence continues at coordinate 21,093 of JAFGHB010000049.1, forward strand.
GCGACAAATTGGCTGTTACGAAAAGGTTGGGCGCGATTCGAGGATAAAGAAGGCGAAAAGGTTCTAACGCCGACGGGGAACACGTCCTGGGGGGCTCAAGGGCATACCGTAGATGAATACATCTTGGACCTTCTGCGAGTTGCAGGAGAAAGAGAAGATAAAACGCTTTTCAACGAGGTACGGACAATTCCAGGGTTTGAGAGTGATACCGCAATACGGCGTTTTTTGGACGAGCTGGTAAAGAAGCGGAAACTGTTACTGCTGACTTCAGAAAGCGAGCGCAAAATCGCGATTACCGACGCGGGCCAGGGGCTCCTTTCCCGTGGCATCAGCGTGGAGGAGGAGATAGCGCAGCTTACTCCTGAGCTTATAAGAACCGGTTCGTGGAGAGGTCGCAAATTCAAGACGTACGACGTGAATCTCCCGTCACGAGAGGAGTTCCCGGCGAAGGTGCATCCGTACCAGCGTATTCTGGATATGATGCGGCGGATTTTCACGGAGATGGGCTTTGCGGAGATAAAAGGGGATCTTATCCAGAGCGCATTCTGGAATTTCGATGCGCTGTTCGTACCGCAGGACCATCCGGCGCGTGAGATGCAGGATACCTTTTATCTTGGTGTGCAGAAGCCCCTGGACGTGAGTGAGGCGGTTATACGGAATGTCAAGGAGATGCACGAGCATGGGGGCTCGTTACCGTCCACGGGATGGGGCGGCGAGTGGAAGAAGGAGTCAGGCGAGGAGCTGCTGCTGAGGACCCATACCACTGCGGTGACGTTGTGGTATCTGGCATCGCATCCTGAGCCGCCGGTGAAGGTATTCAGTATCGACCGCGTATATCGTCGTGAAACCCTTGATCCGACGCATCTTCCGGAATTCTACCAGTTGGAAGGGATTGTGATGGATAAGGGTGTCTCGTTCAGTAACTTGCTGGGGTTACTCGCGACCTTCTACAAGAAAATGGGGTTCCCGTCGATACGATTTCGCCCGGGTTATTTCCCGTATACCGAGCCGTCAGTGGAGGTGGAAGTATACATGCCGGAGCACGGCTGGTTAGAGCTGGGCGGTGCGGGCGTATTCAGGGAAGAGGTAACGAAACCGGTTGGCGTGGACTATCCCGTGTTAGCCTGGGGGCTCGGTGTCGAGCGACTCGCCATGCTGAGCCTGGGTGTATCGGACATACGGGACTTGTACCGGTCGGATATCGACTGGTTGCGGAAGACGAGGATCTTCAGGTAATAAGGGGCCAGACCCCTTTATCAATAAAACTTTCTTGTAGCAAATAAAGAAAGTTTATCTACGAAACTCTTATTCTGATCCTTCTCTTAGAGAAAAAAACTTCATCAAAGAACCTATAGTCTTACTTCTTGGTTCTTTTCTAAGGATTGTGCGCTTTCTTAGCACAGGTTCTTTCTCGTAGAAAGAAAGTGTTTAGACATCCAGCACCACGCGCGCGTGCCACACCTCGTTCTTCTTGACCTCCATCATGTTGTACGTCACGGCCTTGATAATGATGCCCGACTCGTGCTTCTCCGGATCGAACTGCCCGCCCCGACACATCCCTTTTATGCTAAACGCTGACTTGTTTACTTCTATGTCAAAGGAGCTCATAACGAGCGATTCCGACTCGAAGAGGAAGAGCAGCTCATCCAGCCAATCGAACATCAAGCTGTAGAGATCTTCTGCTTGTACCGTTATCACCCGTTCCTCCGTTGCTTCTATCGCATCGATATCGGTCATGAAGCTGTACATGGCGAGCGCGGCATTGGCAAAGAGCTCTTCTAACGTAACGCCGTACGCCTCGAAGCCCACGTCTGAGGGATGCTCGATATACCGATATTTGAGATCTTCTTCTCGTGTCATTTGCCTATTTTTTGAGGAATTAGCGCTAAGTTAATATTTCATTCTAGCTAAATTAAAGATAAGGTGACTTCAGCCCCACCTCATGGAAGATTGATCTACTTCACAGGTTCCCTTGTTACTTCGATGTCGAACGGTGCGAACTCGGAATATTTATATACTTGCGCGCCCTTTTGTAATAGCGATGACAGGTCTGTTGACGTTCGCCTCGGAGGGCGGAAGAGAAAGAGGCTTGCTTGCCCTGTTTATTCTGCATTCGCTCAATCGACAACCTAAATCAGGCTATGGAGTGCTCAAGGAGATCTCGGAGAAGACCGGAGGGGTATGGGTGCCGAGCAAGGGCACGCTCTATCCGATTCTGAAACAGTTAGAGGAGGAAGGACTGATACGAGTAGGCGAAATAGGTAAGCGCTCAAAGACCATTTTTGAACTTACACCGAGCGGAGAAGAAGCGTTACGTACCATAAAGGAGCATAAGAAAGAATCACGCGAGAAACATTTACAGTTTAAAAATCTGCTGATTGAGATCTTCGGTGAAGAGAATGTTACGGTGAAAGGGTTGTTTATCGAGATACGTGCAGCGATCGATGACTTAGCGCCTGACAAGAAAGAACAAGCAGTGAGGATTATCGAGCGGTGCCTTGCGGATTTAAAGAGTCTGGATTGAGTGAAAAACATGGTCGCGATAGAAGTGGAAAATCTGACGAAGAAGTTTAACGGCTTTGTTGCGGTAGACAACGTTTCGTTCAGCATAAAACGTGGCGAAATCTTCGGCTTGCTCGGGCCGAACGGAGCGGGAAAGACGACCACCATCTCGATGCTATCCACGTTATTACGGCCAACGTCCGGCTCTGCGCGGGTGAATGGTTTTGAGATCACGAAACATGAAGATGCTGTGCGAAAATCGATCGGTATTGTCTTTCAGGATCAGAGCTTGGACGAGGAGCTCACTGCGTATGAGAACATGGACTTTCACGGGCGACTGTATCGTATTCCGCGAAATGAGAGGCACCAAAAGATCGTGGAACTGTTGACGCTTGTTGAGCTGGATGAGCGTAAAAACAGCCTGGTAAAGACCTTTTCCGGCGGAATGAGGCGGCGTTTGGAGATAGCCCGGGGATTACTGCACGAACCAAAAGTGCTGTTCCTGGACGAGCCGACGCTGGGACTGGACCCGCAAACGAGAAACCATCTCTGGGAGTATATCGAGCGATTGAATACGGAGAAAGGCATTACGATCATTCTTACGACCCATTACATGGACGAAGCAGACCGGCTCTGTGATCGGGTGGCGATAATCGATAAGGGCAGGATCATAGCTGCGAACACACCGGAGAAGCTGAAAGAAGAGATTGGCGGCGACGTTATCACCATTAAATCGTCCGATCAAGACAAGCTGTATACGCAGCTTACAAAGCTAGCGTGGATTGAGCGCGTAGAGCCGCATGACGGCTTTGTTACCATCAGCTTGAGAAATGCGGAGAAGCACGTTGCGGAGCTTGTGCAGCTTTCCGCCACGAACGGCATCGATATTGAGTCGATTTCTATTCGTAAGCCGACGCTTGAAGACGTCTTTTTACACGTTACCGGCAGGACGATACGGGAAGAGGAAGCGAGCAGCAAGGATCAGATGCGGATAATGCATCGATTACACAGAGGTTAAGATAAAATGGACATTGTATACACGATCTGGTTACGGAACATGAAACGATACCTGCGCTCGAAGAGCAGGATCATTGGTAGTCTGGGCATGCCCCTGTTCTTCTTGCTCGTACTCGGCTTCGGGCTCAATTCCGTGGTGCGGATTCAGGGCTCAGGGCAGGGCTATATGGGCTTTATTGTCCCCGGTATCATCTCCATGAGCGTTCTTTTCACGTCCGTCTTTTCCGGTATCCAGATCATCTGGGACAAGCAGTTTGGATTTCTGAAAGAGACGTTAGTGGCGCCCGTCTCGCGATTGGAGATCATGTTCGGTCAGACACTGGGCGGCGCGACAACCGCGTTTATCCAGGGTTTCATCATACTCGTCCTGTCCTTGTTCATGGGCCTTAACGTTACCAGCGTCTCGGGCTTTTTGATTGCCGCGGTATTTATGGTGCTCATAGGGCTTTCGTTCACGGCGTTTGGCATCGCAATCGCGTCAAAGATGGAGGATATGCACGGCTTTCAGCTCATCATGAATTTCGTCATCTTTCCTATTTTCGGGCTGTCCGGCGCACTCTTCCCGATCGATAGCCTGCCCTCTTGGTTGCGGTCACTGACGTTGCTCGATCCCTTGACCTACGGTGTGGAAGGGATACGGTATGGGTTAGCGGGAACGTCGCAGGTGAATCCGTTCCTTGGTTTTGTCGTGATGGTGGGGTTTACCCTGTTTATGGTGGTCCTGGGCGCTGCGTTATTCAGGAAAATTAACGTGTAGCGAAAATTGATGGCTGCACCCATTTTTAACGACATTCTGATTTGGTAACGTACGCACGATGTGCGGATTTCCCGGTAAGCCTCGCGAAGCATGTGCGGGCGGACAGGAAGAAAGATCGCGAAGGCTGAAGACCTCCTGCGAGCAGGAGAGTAAATAAAACGTTAAATAGAGAGAAGGGAAAAATAAAAATACCCCTTTTTCATCTTTTTGATCAATTACCTACCACTGTTTCTTTCGATTTTCAAAGATATTTTAGCAGGAGGAAAAATCAGACTGATCTTTCCTACGGATTCCGTCGACTAAAATCTTTTTGGTCGATGCTTCTGGTAGCATTCCTGACAGTAAACAGGCCTAGTGCCATCCGGTTTAAATGGTACTTGACATTCTTCTCCGCAGTCCGCACACGTAACGGTGTGCATCTCTCGAGGTCCACGATCAAAACTCTGTCTTCTGCTGCCAAAATTCCTTGTTCTCTCCATGATAATATATACCTCCATATCCTAGTAGGCAGTGAGTAGTTAAATAGCTTTGATGCAAAAAGCCCGGGATACGTTTATTCTCACCGCTTCTTCCACAGCCCTTCAGATTCGTAGTGGCCGGTCGGTATGTGCTCTCGACCCTGCGTTTGGATTCGTCACTCACCCCCCTTTCTTACGTTTTTATCCGGTCATATGTACTACAGGGGCAGCTATAACTAAGCTGAGCGAACGAAAGAAGTGGCCATAGCAAGCTATACATACCACTATATTCACGAAAAAAGCGAAAGAACGCATGAAGAAAAGTTCTCATTAACCAGGAGCTATTCGTTAATGCATGAACGGCACGAAACGAGCGACTATCAAACCGGGGATGCGGGTCGCAATAGTACTGAAGAAGGATCAACGCTCCGGAAAGCGGACGGAAGGGATCGTTAAAGACATTCTGACAAATTCTGCAACACATCCGCACGGCATCAAAGTCCGGCTCGAATCAGGCGAGATCGGCCGAGTACAAGAGATTCTCACGGTATAGTATTTAAAGAGACGAAAAATAAGGGATGGAGTAAGAAATGAGTGAAAGTAAAATTACATTCACCTTCCCGGTCGGCTACCATGCGTTTCACAGGAAGAAATTAATTGATCTTCAACTGAATAGATGGTATGCCTATGGTTATACCCGGCTTAACGATATCCAGAAAGCCGCGGCAGAGATAAAGAAACTGGAGAATCATAAGCGTGCATTTACGAACTTAGCAGAAGCAGCAGAGGCGGAGCAGCGATTGATGAATGCTGCTTTTTATTACCGTGCCGCGGAATTTTTTGTGCCACCTTCAGATCCTGATAAAGAGGTCTTGTACGAGAAATTCGTTGATCTTTTTTTACACGGCGTTCGAAGCTGATGGAATAGAACGGTTCGGGGTGCCGTATGAAACGGGCTTTTTATCAGGGTTCCGGTTAGCCGCGCCATCTGCAACTGATAGTAAAGGAGCAATCCTCATTCACGGCGGCTTCGATTCCTTTATCGAGGAGTTTTACAGTGTCGCGCGGTATTTTAACGAGCGCGGCTACAAGGTGATCGCATTTGACGGCCCGGGTCAGGGCGCGGCACTGAAACGATACGGGCTGCCCTGGATTATGTATCGAATGGGAGAAACCGACGAGAGCTATTTTAGATCATTTCACGCTGGACAATGTGACGCTGCTGGGGATATCGATGGGCGGCTACCTGTGCCTGCGCGCTGCGGCGTTTGAGCCGCGGATACAACGCGTGATCGCATGGAGTGTCGTTTACGATTGGATGCAGGCGGTGAAAAAGTACGTCAAACGTGTAACCGAATGGTTCTTTAAACATTCGGGTGCGCTGGAGAAAGTCATCAACCTCAAGATGAAAGTCGACCCGTATCACCGGTACGTCGCGCAGCAGTGGATGTACATCACCAAAGAAGCGACACCCGTGAAAGCAGCACGGCATATTCTGGCGATGAACGCCGCGAATCTGCATTCTGAGCTGGTTACACCGGATGTACTTATCCTGACAGGCGAAGAGGACGCGTTTGCACCCTTGAAATTACACTATAAGCAGCTCGAGCGCTGAGTAATGCGAAATCGGTCACGGGTCGCATCTTCACGAAAAGGGAGCAGGCGCACAAGCACTGCCAGATCGGGAATAGTGGGCTCGCGCTTGACGTGATGGCCACATGGCTCGCAGAAAAAGCATGAGGTGGCTTAAGGTTAAGTCAGTGATCAGACGTTTATTTGTCTTATTTACCACTTAAATGCCCCATTACTTTGTTTTCAACTGCTCAATCATATGATCAAAAATGGGAGTTGTACTCAACTTTTCAAAAAATTCATCTACGAATTTTATGCTGGATTTAACAGCCCATTCAGCACAACCATGTCCTAAACACTTATCAGGATAGAAAGGATTTCCAGCTCCTGTGATGGGATTTAAGTTAAACTTACCTTTTAACATACCCTCAAATTTGTGCAGTTCAACTTCATTTATCTCTGAAAAATTTGTTATCCACTCGGGTACATAATGAATTAGTGCATTACGCAATCGTGTTAAATACTGAGAATCTTGAAATGGGCTAATACCCTGATCAAATGTCAGTTTTCCCAATAATATTAATGCAATTTGATACTTGAAACTTGTCTATCAAATATTTTTCTTCCCCATAAATTAGAAATCATCTTAATATCTTTTTGTTCTAACTGCTGCTTTATTTTACCTCCATCTTTTGTCACTGATTCATCTGATATATCCATAAAAAATTCATTTATCGTGGCTTCGAGAAATGCTACAGCAGAAAAAATAGCACCAGTTAGTATGACCGGTGTTCAGAATTCAACTCAGATGAAAACTGACCACCATAATTTCTCTCTATATTGTAACTTAACCTTGTAAATAGTGTAGCAGAATAAATATGGTTTATAGAAAAATATGTTCGGCTTTTAATTTCTAATTTTTCTGAAAAGTGCAATGTCGAATCACCCCCATATTTATATGGGCAAGTGTAGATATATAAACTTAGTTTACTTACAAGCCCACACTTTCAAAAACCCTCCGTACGGGGCCTCCATGGATTTTGAGATTTCGAGGTTACCAGTTATCGCCGAATTCCTCTCTGATTTCCCCTTTAATCGTTTTTCTGTGGTTGACTCGTTCACTATCCGCTTAATACAGGTGCTGTGGGGCGTTGAAATTTGTGAGCTTCTTCCATACTCGCTAAAGGGTTTTAAGCACGTATCGCATGCAATGCAGCGATCAGGTAAGAACTTTCTCACTACAAAACTAAAAAATGGGAAAAAAAGGAAGAAAACTAAGATAAGAGAGCGCGATAGATAGATTCCTTTGTCTTATCTTAGATTTGATAACGGCACCTACCCCCTTTACCCGCTACTCTACTCTACTTTGCTTTAGTAACCAATGTTATTTCTAGCGAGGAAACGTTCGCTTTATCTCCCCCTTCCCCCGTTAATACCTCTGTTCCCATCTTTATGTCCTTCACTTCCACGCCCGGCATGAACTTATTCCGTACTACCTCTGCAGTATCCACGGCCCGTGAGATCGCTCTCCCTCTCGCTTTGATTAATACCTCATCACTCAAGCCGTTATTAAACTGCGTCACTACCGCCAGGACATAACTCATCACAGACTTATTTCCGATATATATCACGTTGTCTTCTCCAGGC
>JAFGHB010000050.1 GCA_016930255.1 Methanomicrobia archaeon
AGCGATTCTCGGCCTGTTCCTGAAGGAGGACAAGTGGTATGAGTAACGTTAAAAAAGCAAAACGAAATAATAATCGTACTCTACAGTATTTTGAGTCAATGCAAAGTATTATATAGTATGAGACCAACAGTTTTATAGCACTTGCATGAAAGTGCCGTGGCGGCTGGAGGGTATAACCGCCGCACTTAACCAAAAAGGAGGTGAAAAAATGGTAATCGGTGTCATAATGGATAGTTTTGCTACTGCTATTGCAACAATGATCGAGTGGATACCCGCGATATTAGCTGCGATCATCATCGTGCTCATCGGCTGGTTCGCAGGACGGTTAGCAGGGAAGATCATCGGAAAAATAATCGAGAAAATTCGTCTGGGCGACGCCGTGGACAAAACGATCATCGGTGACGCATTCAAATCGTCGGGCTTGACCACAGCGGGATTTTTCGACGTATTGGTGCGATGGTTCATCTATGTTATCTTCATCATGGCAGCCATCAACGTGCTGAACCTACCGATGTTGACGAACTTCATGAATCAACTCGTCCTGTACATACCGCACCTTATCGCTGGCATCTTTGTGCTCATTGTAGGGCTCATACTCGTCGATTTCGTCATGGATTGGGTTGGCGAACAGCTAACGAGCCGTGAAATTGGTTTCGGCGATCTCATAGCACCGCTGCTCAGAGCGCTCTTCTCCCTGTTCGTCGTTGTATTAGCACTGGACCAACTGCTTATTGATACGACCATCATCTATACCTTCCTCGTGCCCCTAGCATGGGGGCTCGGAATCGGCATAGCAATCGCTTTGGGTATCTCGCTGGGCTGGGGAACCAAGGAAATTGTTGCGGACTATATGAAGGAGAAACTAACCAAGGAGTAAGAGTAAAAAATAGGTATAAGCGTGGTGGGGGAACGAAGCGAAGCCCCTCCCCCTCCCCTTTTTTCATCTCATCACACCACCTAAAATTTGCCTGAAGTATACGTTAATCTATCTTCGTGCAGTTCTTCTCCTACTTAGGAAGAGATAAGCTATGTACATAGCAATTCCCATAATCGTGCTCCTAATTGTTTTATCCTCGTTTTTCGCCGCGGCCGAGATGGCATTCGTCACCGTAGATAAGCTCAAGGTGCGGGAAGAATCGTTGAAGGGCCATAAAGCCGCTATTGTGCTTGAACGGCTCTTGAAAGAGCCCGATGAGGTCGTCAGTGCCATCGTTATTGGTAACAACCTGGCGAATATCACCGCATCCATCCTCGCTGGTGCACTCGCCACCTCGCTGGCCGGCAATATTGGCGTCGGGATAGCAACGGCAGTCATGACACTGCTCATCGTCGTCTTCGGTGAGGCCATCCCGAAAGCGTACGGCATCCACAACGATGCATTTGCGTTTCTCGTCGCCAGGCCGCTCTATGCCATACGAGGCGTTTTTTTCCCGCTTGTGAAGGCATTCTCCGCCGTTTCTGATGTCTTTCTCCGTCTGCTGGGGAAAGAACAACGAGTGAAGACTCTTGTTACCGATGAGCAAGTCAAACAGTTGATAGCCGTCGGCGTTCATGAAGGAACGATCCAAGTGGATGAACAGCAGCTTATCGAGGAGATCTTTGATTTCGACGAGACGAAAGTAGCGGAGGTGTATGTACCGCTGGAGAAGGTCGTGAGTGTACCGGAGACCGTATGTATCGAGGAGCTCTTGAAACTATCCGCGGATACTGGCTATTCGCGCTTTCCCGTCTATCGCGGCAATAAGGAGGAAATCGTGGGTATCGCGTACGTCAAGGATGCGTTCCTGAGGGAGGTGCAGACGCCGGTACATGAGATAATGAGAAGGATAATAACAATCCCGCCGAAAATGAAAGCCAATGACGTTTTGCGAGCAATGCAACGGAATAAGGTGCACATGGCGGTCCTGCAATCACCGGAGGGAAAGATCTTGGGTATAGTAACGTTAGAGGACTTGATAGAGGAGATATTTGGCGAGATTCGCGATGAACATGATCTGAAATAATATAGTATAGTCATCTTCTGCTCCGCCATCTTGGCTGCCAAAAAAGGAGTGGGATTGATACTACGAACGCTTCGTTACGCCCCCGAATCGGTTTCTGCTACTTATTTAAATGCATACCTCAGTTTTTTTAGTAATGTACAAGCGGATTGTCATGATCGTTGATTCCGGGATAGAAACGAAATTTGTCTCGAGTTATGCGCTGTTAATCGCGCGAGCTTCCAATGCGAACTTATATCTCGTGCCCGCGTTTGACGATCCGGAAGTCGCAGCGAACGTACGGAAGATACAGAGCAGAGCAGAAAAGGAAGGGGTAGCAACAGAAGAGCTCCCGATCGCTGAGAGTGTGGTGAGAGAGGTGAATAGACTGGTACGTGACAAGCAGATGGATCTCATCATTGTTGTTCTGAAAGGGGAACGAGATGGCCGGTTATTTATTGGCACCCTTGCCCAGCGGCTGATGAAGCACGCTCAGGCCTCGGTCGTCGGTGTGCGAATCGTCAAGGCGCGACCGATAACGCATCACCGGAAACTGCTTGTACCGATATCCAACAGGGATTATCACTTCAAAGAGCGACTCTTTCTTATTGATACACTCGCGAAGAGCCTGGATCTTAACGTTTCGCTCTTCCGGTGCATCAAAGCGCTGGGCAGGTCGTTTGACAAGGCTGAGATGGAAGCGTTCTTTAAGGAGAGCGAGGAATACCTCTCACCCTTTAAGGCTGATCTCCGTGAAGGCGATGTGCCGACAGACGTTCGCGTGCAGGTCTGCGAGAACGCGACGGATAGTATCCTTGATGAGGCCATGAGTGGTCGCTTTGATCTCCTGCTGGTGCACGCGCTCAGACGAAATGTAGTGAAGGAGCTTTTAGGGAGCAACGAGATGGAGGAGATTATACGAAGAACGCCTGCGAACCTCCTGCTGTGGAAGTCGAGGGATTGAATGCGATGGAAGAAGAGCTTACCGATGTCCATGAGACCGCGATTGAGGAAGTCTACAAGTCTCTGGAATCGTCCCCTGACGGGTTACCGGAAGAGGAAGTCAGGAACCGGTTTCTCTCCTTCGGCTCGAACGAGATCCAGGAGAAGCGGCGAACACCGCTCTCCATAAAGTTCCTGAAACAGTTCTTCAATTTCTTTGCCATTCTGCTCTGGATTGCGGGCGGGCTCGCCTTTCTCGGTGAGTACCTCTCGCCGAACGAAGGAAACCTGAACCTCGGTATCGCCATCATCGGTGTGATCTTCATCAATGCCGTCTTCACCTTCTATCAAGAGTACAAGGCGGAACGAGCGGCAGAGGCGCTGAAGAAGATGCTCGCCCCTGAGGCACGGGTTGTAAGGGCGAAGAAAGAGCTTCAGATACCCGCACGCGAGGTGGTCGTCGGCGATATCATTCTACTTTCTGAAGGAGACCGGGTCCCCGCAGATGGGCGGCTGACGGAGGAGTATGAACTGAAGGTAAACAATGCGCCCCTGACCGGAGAGTCGGTACCGCAGACGAGGAGCACGACACCGGAGAAGGGCGAGCTGTTAGAGGCAAAGAACGCGGTCTTTTCCGGCACGACCGTCGTCTCTGGCTCCGGGCGGGCGGTCGTATTCGCCACCGGCATGGGCACGGAGTTCGGGAAGATAGCAGGGTTAACGCAAGAGATAAAGGAGGAGAAGAGCCCGTTACAGAAGGAACTCGCCTACTTTATCAAAGTGATATCCGTTATTGCGGTCCTGCTCGGGATCGTCTTCTTCTTCACGGGCTGGATGATCGGCCGGGACTTCACCGCGAATTTCATCTTCGCCATCGGGATAATCATAGCGAACGTGCCCGAGGGGCTCCTGCCGACCGTGACGCTGACGCTCTCGATCGCCTCGCAGCGCATGGCGAAGCGGAACGCGCTGATAAAGAGCCTCAACTCGGTGGAGACGCTGGGCTCGACGACGGTTATCTGCACTGATAAGACCGGAACGCTGACCCAGAACGAGATGACGGTGAATAAGCTCTTTGCGAATGACAAGGAGCTGGTGGTTACCGGTTCCGGCTATCACCCGGAAGGGAACCTCATTTACAATAACGAAGCGGTCTCTGAGGGTGCTCTAACTGCCCTCGAGCCCTTTTTGAAGACGGCTCTGTTCTGCAACAGCTCACAACTCACGCTGAAAGAGGGCAGACACGTAATTATCGGCGATCCGACGGAGGGGGCGCTTCTCGTGCTTGCGAAGAAGCTCACGGACACGGAACAGCTGCTGAGTGTCGAAGAGCGGATCTTTGAACTGCCCTTCACCTCCGAGCGGCAGATGATGAGCAGCATCTACAAAGGAGAGAAGACGGTAGCCTACGTGAAAGGCGCGCCAGAGGCTATTCTGCACCTTTCACGGACGATCCTTATCGACGGTCGTGAGGAGCCACTATCAGAGGCGGAGCGGAAACGGCTTAGTAAGGTGGCCGAGGGCTTCGAGAAGGAAGCGTTGCGGACCATCGCGCTTGCGTACCGTGAAGTCCCCTTGCAAGACCGCTATACTGCAGAAGAAGTCGAGCAGGATTTGACATTTCTCGGGCTCGCCGGGATGATAGATCCGCCACGGACGGAGGTCCGAGAAGCAGCGCTGAACTGTAAACGGGCGGGTATCAAGATTATTCTCATCACCGGCGACAATAAACTTACCGCAGAGGCGATTGCGCGTGCTGCGGGCGTTGTCGAGGGTGACCCGGTGGTCGTAGAAGGTCCGGACATACCGAAAATGGACCGCGCGGACTTGAAAGCGATCTTGAAGAACCCTGAGATCATCTTCGCACGAACCGCGCCGAAGCACAAGATGGACATCGTCATGGCGTTAAAAGAGATGGGCGAGGTGGTGGCCGTTACGGGCGACGGGGTCAACGACGCCCCGGCGCTTAAGGAGGCGGACATCGGCATTGCCATGGGCGCCGGCACGGACGTTGCCAAGGAGGCTTCGGACGTCATTCTGATCGACGATAATTTCAAGAGCATTGTGGACGCCGTGATGGAAGGGAGGACGGTTTTTGACAATATCAAGAAGTTCGTCACCTATATTCTCACGAGCAATATCCCGGAGATTGTGCCGTTCTTGATTTACGTGCTCTTCAGCGTGCCCTTACCGCTGACCGTGATCCAGATCCTTGCGATTGATCTTGGCACCGATATGGTACCGGCAATTGCCATCGGGACGGAACCGCCGGAGATGGACGTGATGGAACGACCGCCGCGGCCACGCAAGGAGCGGATGCTGACCTTGCCGACGCTGCTCCGCTCGTACGGGTTCATCGGCCCTATAGAAGCGGCTGCCGGATTGCTGGGCTACTGGTGGGTCCTGAAGGCCGGGGGCTGGGTGCGGGGTATGGACCTTCTCGCTACCGATCCGCTCTATATCAAGGCGACCACCATGGCGCTCGCGGCCATTATCATCTGCCAGATCGCTAACGGGCTCCAATGCAGGAGCCTGAGGAATTCGATCTTCAAGATCGGATTCTTCACGAACAAGCACCTCTTCATCGGGTTCGCGACCGAGCTGCTGCTCATCTTCGGGTTTTCATATCTCTTCTTCTTCCAGCGGTTCCTCGGCACCGGCCCGCTCGAGCTGAAGCACTGGCTCTTCTTCATACCGTTTGCCATCCTCATCTTCGTGGTCGAGGAGATCAGGAAGGCGATCAAAAGGAGACTCGATAGGAAAAAGTCGGCCGAGTGAGTGTGCACAACGTCAGCCACACGGGCGCGAAGAGCGTTGTAACAAGAATCACCCGTTTCAACTTCTCCGGCTCTACGAATTTCAAAACATATGTAATAGACGAGAGAAACGGGAACGAGATGGAAAACATAAGAGAAAGCTAAAAATAGTTCTGAAGATAAAAGATTATGTAAAAAAAAAGGGACTGTGACGATGATACCGCAAAAGCTCTTTGAGAAACTGGTCAAGATCCTTCGCAAGCACGGAACAAAGAAGATAGCGGTTTTTGGCTCCTACGCCCGCGATGAAGCGAAGCCAGAAAGTGACCTTGACCTTCTGGTGGAGTTCTCGGAACGGAAAAGTTTGCTTGACCTTGTGGGGATCGAGCAGGAGCTCTCTGACGCGTTGGGTGTGAAGGTGGATCTACTCACCGAGAAATCGATAAGTCCCTACCTGATTGACCGGATAAAAAGCGAGATGAAAGTGATCTACGAATGACGAAAGCGGATACCGTTTATTTACGGCATATTCTGGATGCTATAGCCAGAATCGAGAAATACACTGAAGGCGTGGACTACGAGGATTTTATGGCTGATGATCTTGTTCAAGCGGGTGTAATGAGAGAGATCGAGATAATAGGAGAAGCTACGAAGCGATTATCCCAGCAGTTCCGGAATACATATCCAGAGATACCCTGGAGAAAGATGGCCGGGATGAGGGATAAGGTGATACATGATTATTTTGGTGTGGATATAGACGCCGTCTGGGAGACCATAGAGAAAGATATTCCCTCGTTGAAGAACCAAATAAAGGAGCTTGTTTGAAGGGTAGAAAAATTTCTACAGCCCCTGGCCATGCGGCCATGCGGCCATGCAACATCGCACCAAGCTCCAGTTCTAATCTCGAGGCATAAATTTCCAGTTAGATCGCCAGAAACAAACGAGCGCACGGCAACTTCATCTTATTTCAGCTCGTACTTAGCTTTCGAGAGCGTCTTCCCGTAAGAATAACAGCCCTTTAGCGAGGGAACGGTGCCGATAAAAACGCCATCCTCATCCTTTTCGATCAATACCGTGAAGCTTTGTTTTGCCATGTCTGCCGCTCACCTCGAATAACTATTGGTTTTTATTAATTTAAGCGTATCGTGCTTTTCCCCGTTTCGCATGCTTCATGTTCTCATATAGCCGTTCCCGTTTTCCGACGGTATAACAATGACTAATTTTTATTCAGGATACCTAGTTTCGTCGGGGAACCAAAAATCAGCACCTATTTGCTGCATATATCTTATTTTCTTCTCTTTTGTGAATAAACTCTTGACTTTTATCATTTCTTCTTTTCCAAATATCTTTTTCTCAAATCCTTTAGAATAAAAAGGAAATCTGTGCCTTACACAGATGTTTTGTTGTCTTACATTCTTTCTGAACTGTTTAACAAGTGCATCAGTCCAACCCGACTCGCTGTGGATATGATAATCGCTGTTTGTTTGATCCTTTTTTAGAGGTTTGTATTCGTCAACAATTTGATCTAAAGGTCTATATCTGCAATCGGAAATCTGAACCTTCCATTCCCAACATTTTATTCGTTTCCTTTCCATCTCCTCAAAAGATAAATCCCAGTTGTAAAGCATGAAAATGTAAATGTCTTTTGAATTATAACCTCCATCAACTAAAATATCTATTTGTTTCTTAATCTCTGTGAATTGATTGTACCCCCAATCCCATGCTATTCGTGGATCTCTAAAGCCAGCCTTTTTAAGTATTTCACCTAAAATTTTTGTATTTTTAATTTTATAGTCCTACTAGTACTTAGGAATTAGTGTGTTTATAATTATGAAAACTCACAATCAATACCCATAATTGAAATGGGCATACTTAACATGAATTCTAAATATTTAATTTCCCTCTCAGCTTTTTCAAAATTCATCATCCCAGAATAAATTGGGATTTTATAATCTCCAACCAATTTCCGTCGCTCAATTGCCTGTTTTTTACCAATTTCGCATAGAAGATTAGCAAAAGATAAGGTAGGGACTATTAAAACGCCTAATGAAATTATTCCTCTATTATAAGCCAATAAGAATTTTATATAATCTTGATAATAAGCTCTCGCATTTCCAAATTCAGCCTCAACTTGTACCTTCTTTCTTCGAAAATCACATTTCAATCCTAATTCTTTAATAACTCTTTTTTCGCACTCCCAATTTCTTAGCAAAAATCCTTCTTTAACTTTTTGATTATAATAATTTTGTTTTTCATTAAACTTAAAATCTATTCCCGTGATTATATCCTTTATTTCAGATAAGGCTGTGCTTATTTCTTCTAAATCTTCAGGCTCTTGGTGGAAATATTGTTTTTCTATTTTTAATTTTGGTTCTTTTTCCTCTCCTTCAATGATCTCCTCTACTTTGAAGGCATCCCGTGAAAGTTTATGGAATTCTATTAACCCATTCCTGATATTGTCGTCTCCTAAACCTCCAAATTTTTCGTTTAGCCATTTCCTAAAATCTTTTTGCTTTTTTGTCTCATATTTAATTTGTACATGTCCAACCGCGTTATTTAATCTTCTTAAAGTGGCAAATACTTCTTTGTCGTCATCAAAACTAAGTTTAATTTGACGTTTGCAACCTTTTTCGGGACTTTCAAACCATCCTTCAAAATCTCTTGAAATTGTTAGCCCCTCTTTTAACGTTGATTTACCGACAAAATGTTTAAATATCATTTAAGTCCCCTTTCCAACCAATATCTCACTAAAAGATCGTAAAGATTTTCATAACTTCCGGTTTTTAACGCGATTTCCAAATCGCCCTGAGAAGTGTCGTCGGTGATTCTCATAATATTATCTTTCCAGTAACCTATTCGTGGATTTTCCTCGTCTAAAACTAACTTATCTAACTCTATCTCCTTAATTTCTACCTCTTCGGGGATTCCAGCAATTGGTATTTCCAATTTGAATAGTTCCGTCATAATTCCTTCGTATTCCTTTTTAGCATTCGATGCCCACTTCTGCATAGATATCAAAACACGGAGCATATAAAGCTTTCGTTTTTGTTAAGTAAACTTTGAAACTACCCGGTATAAAGTGATGCTGGTATGGCTTTGATCCCTCTATGATACCTTTTAGTGTTGAA